>JAYTHH010000443.1:0-9306 GCA_043732745.1 Rhodospirillales bacterium | reverse complement strand
CCGTGAGCCGCGCGATGAAGGGCGCAAGCGACGCATCGGCTGCGGCCCAGTCGAGCCAGGTCAGCTCGCTGTCCTGGCAGTAGGCGTTGTTGTTGCCTTGTTGCGTGTGGCCGAGGTCGTCGCCGGCCAGCAGCATGGGCGTGCCTTGCGAGAGCAGCAGTGTTGCCAGCAATACCCGCTGCAGGCGCGTGCGTTCGGCCCTCACGGCCAAGTCGTCGCTCGGCCCTTCGACACCGCAGTTGCGGCTCATGTTGTGGCTTGTGCCGTCGCGGCGTCGGGCGAGGTGGTGGCGATCGGTGCCGCGGTGCAGCGCTTTGCGGTGGGCGACCGGGTGGTGGCACTGACCAATGGAGGTGCCTACGCCGAATATTGCACCGCCCCGGAGCTGCAGACGCTGCCATGGCCGAAAGGTCTTGACGCCATCCAGGCAGCGGCGATTCCAGAGACGTATTTTACGGTCTGGGCCAACGTGTTCATCCTCGGCCGGCTGCAGCGCGGCGAGAGCCTTCTGGTGCATGGCGGCAGCTCCGGCATCGGCGTGACGGCGTTGCAACTGGCCCATTCCTTCGGCGCCACTGCCTATGCCACCGCTGGCTCGGCCGAAAAGCTTGCGGCCTGTCTCAAGCTCGGCGCCACCGCGGCGATCAACTACCGCGAGGAGGATTTCCTCGACGCGATCCGACGTCTGACGGACAAACGCGGCGTCGATGTGGTGCTGGACATGGTCGGCGCCCCCTATTTCGCCCGCAACCTGCGCTGCCTCGCGCTGGAGGGAAGGCTCGTGCAGATCGCCTTCCTGCAAGGGTCGAAAGTAGAAGAATTCGACCTGCTGCCGATCATGATGCGGCGCCTGACGCTCACCGGCTCCACCATGCGCGCGCGCAGCACGGCGCAAAAGGGCGTCATCGCCCAGGCGGTGTTCGATCATGTCTGGCCGCTGCTGGAAGAAGGCCTGTGCCTTCCGGTCATCCATCGTGTATTTCCGCTGGCCCAGGCCGCCGACGCGCATCGCCTGATGGAAGAGGGCAGCCATATCGGCAAGATCATGCTCGAAGTGCGTCCGTGATTCTCGAAGGGACCGAGCTCGGCTCGGGCCAGCCGGTGGCGTTGCTGCATGGCCTGTTCGGCGCCGCCGCCAATTTCGGCACGGTACAGAAGCGTCTGGCCGAGCGGCATCGCGTGATCTCGCTGGATCTGCGCAATCACGGCGCCAGCCCGCATGCTCCCTACATGTCCTACCCGGCGATGGCGGAGGACGTGCTCGAGACCTTGCGGGCGAGGGGCGCGCTGCCGTGTTCGCTGGTCGGGCATTCCATGGGCGGCAAGGTGGCAATGGCGGCGGCCTTGGAGGCGCCTGGCGCGATCACAAGGCTGCTGGTGGCCGATATCGCGCCGGTGACCTATCCGCCAGTGTTTCGCGCCTACGCGCAGGCGATGTCGGCGTTGCAGCTCTCCGCCGACCTCACCCGAGTGGCGGCAGACCAGGCGCTGGCAGCGTCGGTCGACAACCCGGCGATCCGGGCGTTCCTGCTGCAGAACCTGCGCTTCGGCACCCAGCCGGGCTGGCGCATTGGCCTGGACGCCATCGCGGCCGGCCTGCATGTGCTGGAAGGCTGGCCGGAGTTGGAGGAGAACGCCTATCTGGGGCCGGCGCTGTTCGTGTCCGGCGCCCGCTCGGATTATATCCTGCCGTCGCACCGACCGATCATTCGCGCCATGTTTCCCGCCGCCCGCTTCGTCGTTCTCAAGAACGCCGGCCACTGGCTGCACGCCGATAACCCAAATGGTTTCATCTCGCTGGTGGACGCTTTCGTGTCCTGACCCATCTGGGCTGAATGACATCATTGTTCCCACCGACCCGAGAAGCCGGCCTTGCACGGCTCGCCGCTTTCACACCCCACATGGGCCGCGCCTATGCGAACGGCCGCAACACCGATCCCGGCCCCGGAGCGCCCACCGCCGTCTCCATGCTGTCGCCCTATCTGCGCCGCCGGCTGATCACCGAGGCTGAAGCGGTGGCCGCAGCAATGGGCGCGCATGGCGAACTGGCGGAGAAATTCATTCACGAGGTTGCCTGGCGCACCTACTTCAAGGGCTGGCTGGAGCAGCATCCCTCGGTCTGGACCGACTACCAGGCCGAGGTCAGCCACGCCGAAAACCGGTTGGCGACGGAAAGCGGCCTGCGTCGTGTCTATCACGATGCCTGCGAGGGCCGGACGGGCATCGACGGCTTCGACGAATGGGCAAAGGCGCTGGTGGCCAACGGCTGGCTGCACAACCACAGCAGAATGTGGTTCGCCAGCATCTGGATTTTTACACTTCGCCTGCCGTGGGCGCTGGGTGCCGCGTTCTTCCTGCGCCACCTGCTCGACGGCGATCCTGCCAGCAACACGCTGTCCTGGCGCTGGGTCGGCGGATTGCATACCAAGGGCAAGCATTATGTGGCGCGCGCTGACAACATCGCCCGCTACACCGAGGGAATGTTCAACCCAGCGGGCCAGCTTGATGAAGCGCCTGAGTGTCTGTCAGAACAGGTGGACCATCCGCGCGTAAAGCTGGCGCCAGGGGACAAACTGCCATCGGGGCCATTTTCCCTGCTGCTGCATGACGAGGATCTAAGCCCGGAGATCGCGTATGCCGCATCAGGCGAGGTGGCGGTGGTCTTAACCGTGCAAGGCGCCGATCCGGTGCGGCATTTCACGACATCTGCGATCGATGACATGGCGGCACGTCTCGGGCGGGAGGTCACGCGATTGGAACCGGGTGATATCGGTGATTGGGCGGCCGGGCAGCAAGGCCAGGTGGTGACGCCCTGGGCACCGGTCGGCCCCACGGCCTCAGCCCTTTCCGGCCTCGACCTGATCCGCGTGCGCCGCGCCTGGGACGACGCAATGTGGCCGCACGCAACCAAAGGCTTCTTTCAGCTCAAGCAGAGACTGCCGGATCTGCTGCAGCAACTGGCTTGATCTTCTTTCCCTCATCGGCCGCACGCCACAGATACCAGGCGGCGGTGCTGCGATAGGGCGCCCAGGGCAGGCCCAGTTCGACCAACGCCCTGGGCTTTGGCTGCGCCTCCAGCCCGTGCAGCAGCTTGTATCCCTCACGCACGCCGAAATCGTCCACTGGCAGGATGTCGGGCCGGCCGGCATCCATCAGTAGCATTTCAACCGTCCAGCGGCCGACGCCGCGGATGGTGATGAGCCGGGTGATCAACGTGTCGTCATCGAGTTGCGCCATTTCCTCACGATCTGGCACCACCCCTTCGGCGGTCTTGAGCGCGATGTCGCGGATGGCGGCGATCTTGCTGTAGCTGAACCCGGTGGCGCGCAGCGCGTCGTCCGGCTGTTTTAGAATCAGCGCGGGGGGCGGGAAGTCGTGGCCCGGAAACAACGCCAGAAATCGCCCAAAAATGGTCTCCGCAGCGCGACCATGAAGCTGCTGGTGGGCAATGGCCCGCACCAGCCTGGCGTAAGGCGAGCGGCCGTCATCCGGCTTTTCAGTACGCGGCCCGATTCGCTTGATCAGAACCTTGAAGCTCGGGCAGGCGCGCGACAGATGCGCCTGGGCTTTGCGATGCATGCGATTATCCGATCACGATACAGACCATGCCCACTAGCAGGGTGATGGCTGCCCCCGGCCACATGATCCGCCGAATCTCAGCGTGCGTCACCTGTCCGTAGGGCGACACTCAATCGTGACAGTCGCGACCGACATGCGAACGAAACTTAGCTTGAATGCTGTAGATTGAGGGATTGTAATGCTTGTGAATAAGAAGGTGCCTGGTCATGGCCCCCATGTATCGCCTCAGATTTCGCCGAACCGACGCCGAACGCGATGACGCCAATCGTCAGACCACTGGTTTGCTGGGCCTCGTTCTCACATTGGCGCTTGTTGTGGCCGGTCTCTATCTGGTGAAACATCTCCACGCCATGTCTGCAATCGAGGACTGCCTGCTGATGGGCCGTGCCAATTGCGATGTGCTGGTTTCCCTGCACCACTGATCGTTGGCGGGCGATGCCACGTATCACCTGAATTTGCCTTCCGTGGGTTCCGTGGCACGCTTGTCGTCTGGAACGCCTACGGGAGCAGAACATGCGTATCGCGGACATGGATTGGCGGATGATCGAGGACTGGACGCGGTCGGATGATCGCGTGGTCCTGCCGCTCGGCAGCACGGAACAGCATGGCGGCCTGTCGCTGATGGTCGATGCCATCCTGTCCGAGCGGGTGGCAGTGGAGGCGGCGGAGCCGTTGGGCGTGCCGGTGTATCCGTCCCTGCCGTTTGGCCTCGCGCCGTATTTCCAGGCGTTTCCGGGCAGCATCACCTTGCGTGTGGCCACCTATGTGGCGCTGGTGCGCGACGTGCTGGACAGCCTGAAGCGGTCGGGCTTTCGGCGAATTCTCATCGTCAACGGGCATGGCGGCAACCAGCCCGCCGCGGCGCTGGCGCAAGAATGGATGATGGACAATCCGGATTGCCGGGTGCGTTTTCATGATTGGTGGCGGGCGCCGCAGACCTGGGCCGCGGTGCAGGCAACCGATCCGCAGGGCAGCCACGCCAACTGGATGGAGAATTTTCCATGGACGCGGCTGCCCACCACGCCGGCTGACCAGGACAAGCCGATGGTCGACACCGCCACGATGAAAACCTTTCCCCCATTCGAATCGCGCCAGATGCTGGAGGACGGCAGCTTCGGCGGTCGTTCGCAACGCTCGGACAACGAGATGCTGGCGATCTGGCAGGTGGCGGTGGCCGAGACAAGGAGCCTGATCGAGACATGGTAAAGATTCTGATCTGGGGCGCCGGTGCCATCGGTGGCACCGTGGGGGCATTCCTGGCGCGTGCCGGCCACGATATCACCTTCGTCGATATCGACGCCTCCCATGTTGCCGCCATCAACGCCGGCGGCCTGCGAATCGTGGGCCCGGTGGACCGGTTCACCGCCCACGCCCCGGCGCTGACGCCGGACCAGGTGAGCGGCACCTGGGACCGCATCTTCCTGTGCGTGAAGGCACACCACACCAAGGCAGCCTGCACCGCGCTTGCCCCGCATCTGTCCCCGAACGGTTACGTGCTGTCGTTGCAGAACGGCCTGAACGAGCTCGAGATCGAGGCGATTGTTGGCCGCGCCCGAACGATCGGCGCTTTTGTCAATTTCGGTGCCGACTGGGTGGCCCCGGGCGAGGTGATGATGGGCAACCGCGCCGCCGTGGTGCTGGGCGAACTGGACGGGCAGATGACCGACCGACTGGCAGATCTGCTGGCGGTCATGCAGGATTTCGAGCCGAACGCGATCAGCACGCCGGATATCTGGGGCTATCTGTGGGGCAAAATGGGCTACGGTGCGATGCTGTTCGCCCAAGCCCTGGGGCAGGCCTCGATTCCCGACTGCCTCGGCAACCCGGTCTTGCTCGGCCTGTGGCGCAGGCTCGGCGGCGAGGCGGTCGCGGTGGGCCTCGCCGAAGGCGCCCGTCTCCGCGGCTTCAACGGCTTCGATCCGCTGGCCTTCATGCCCAATGCCACCGAGGCGCAGGCCCAGGCCAGCGTGGATGCGATGGTGGCGTTCAACGCCGGCAGCGCCAAGACGCATTCGGGCGTCTGGCGCGACCTCGCAATCAGGAAACGGCAGACCGAGGTGGACAGCCAGATTGCACCGATTTCGGCCATCGGCGCGCGCCATGGTATCGCCTGTCCCGCAATCGATCGGCTGGTGACGATGATCCATGAGGTCGAGGCCGGCACGCGGCCGATGGTTGACGACAACCTGCTGGAGCTCGCGGCATGAACATTCGATTCGACGGCAAGACGGTTGCGGTCAGCGGCGCCGGCCAGGGTTTTGGTCGTGCCATCGCACAAACTTTCGCCGATCTCGGCGCCACCGTGCATGGCTGCGACATTCTGGCCGACGGCCTGGCGACCACATCCGCCGGGCGAAACATCGGCACGTCCTTGGTGGACCTCACCGACCGCCAGGCGGGTGCCACCTGGATCAAAAAGATCGGCCCGGTGGATATTCTGGTGAACAACGCCGGCGGCGTGGGCGGCCAGACGCCGCATCCGCTGGAAGAGGTTGCGGACGCGAACTGGGACCGGCTGTTCGACATCAACGTCAACGCCGCGATGGTGCTGTCGCGCGCCGCGGTACCCGGCATGAAGGCGAAGGGCGCCGGGCGGATCGTCAACATCAGCTCTGGCGCCGGTCTGCAGGCCTCGCTGACCGGAATTCAGGCGTATTGCAGCGCCAAGCACGCGGTGATCGGCCTGACGCGGCAACTGGCGCATGAGCTGGGCGCGTTCGGCATCACGGTGAACTCGGTGGCCCCCGGCTTTATCCGCAGCAACCCCGCCACCGAGGCGCAGTGGGATTCGTATGGCGCGGAGGGCCAGAAGGCGCTGGTGTCAAAAATTGCGCTGAAGCGGCTGGGCACCGCGCAGGACATCGCGAACGGCGTCGTCTTCTTCGCGTCGGATCTGGCGTCGTTCGTGAACGGCCAGATCCTGTCGGTGGATGGCGGCCGGTAGGATTACGCCTCCACCATCTGCTTACGCAGCAGGTCGCGATATGGCCCCGGACGATGCGACAGCTCGTCCGGCGACCCATCGTCAATAATGCGCCCATCCTCCATCACCACAATCCGATCAAAATTGCGCAATGTGCTGAGCCGATGCGCCACAGCTATGACCGTGCGACCCTGCATAAGGTTGTCGAGCGCGTGCTGAATGGCCTGCTCGCTATCGCTGTCCAGCGCCGAGGTGGCTTCGTCCAGCAGCAGGATCGGGGCGTCCTTCAGCAGCGCGCGGGCGATGGCCAGGCGCTGGCGCTGGCCACCGGACAGCTTGGCACCACGGTCGCCCACCATGGTATTGAAGCCCTCGGGCAGCGCCTCGATGAAGTCGCGACAGCGGGCCACGTTGGCGGCGGCAAGAACCTGATCGTCAGACGCGTCCGGCCGCGCGTAGCGGATGTTTTCCAGCACCGAGCGGTGAAACAGCAAGATATCCTGCGGCACGATGGCCATCGCGTCGCGCAGGCTCTGCTGCGTGATGGCCGAGATGTCCTGGCCATCGATTGAGATGCGGCCGGCCTGGACGTCGTGGAAGCGCTGCAACAGCGACACCACGGTGGATTTTCCGGCGCCAGACGCACCGACGAGGCCGACGCGCTGGCCGGTCGGAATGCGCAGGCTGAAATGGTCCAGCACCGGCTTGCGGCCGGGATAGGCGAAGGTGACGTCGGAGAATGCCACGTCGCCCTGCAGCGCGATCAGCGTCCTGGCGCCGGCACAGTCGGGCAGGTCGTGCGGGACAAGCAATGCGCCCAGCGCCTCGTCCATGCGGGCGATGTTCTGGGTCAGCTCAACCAGCGCCACCGCGAGGTCGCGGGTGCCGTGCAGGATGGTGAAGCCGAGCGAGCAGATCAGCACCAGGTCGCCGGCGCTGGCGGTGCCCGCCTGCCACATGGTGATGCCCCAGCCGAGCAGGCCGGCGGTGACCAATGCGGTCATGACGGCATGGATAAGGCGCAGTTTCTCCATATAAAGCAGACTGCGGCGACGGGCGCGCATTTCGGTGGCCATGCGGTCGCCGAACCGTGTCTGTTCGCGGAACGTCGCGCCGAAGGCGCGAACCACGCCCATGTTGCCGATGACATCGACGAGTTCACCGTCCACCGCTGCCGCCTCATGCGCGTAGGCGCGGTGCAAAGGCGTGCCGTTCCGCGCGAGCAGGAAGATGATCCCGGCCATGACGGCGCTGATGCCAGCCAAAGTGAGGCCCATCAGCGGCTGCACAGTTGAAATTAACGAGATCGCGATCACCACGGCGAGGCAGGGCGGCAGCACGTTCCAGCTCAGCACGTTCTCGGTCTGAAACATCGCCTGTGCGGTGGAAGTGACGCGGCCCGCGAGCGTGCCGGGCAGGCGCTCGGCGTAGTAGCTGGGCGAGTGGCCGGCGAGATGGGCGAACAGGTCGCGGCGCACCTGGCCGGTGACGCGGACGAAGCTGAACGCCGCCATGCCGCAGCCAACGCGCCACAGCAGATTATCGGCGGTGATCAGGGCGCAGAGCAAAGCGAAGGCGCCCCATACATCACCGCCGCCGCCGGGGCCCTTCGACACTGCGTCGATCAGCGTCTTCATGCCGTATTGCGTGGTGACGGAGGCCGCCACAGCCAGCACCACGGCCGCCAGAACCACGGCATGGCCAAGCGGATTTTGGGCCACATAGCGCCAGAGAAAGGCGATCGGGCGGTGGCGGAATTGGGTGAGGTCAGGCGCACCAATGCGATCGGGCATGAACAGCGGCATTTCATGACATGAGACGCAAGGATGCGCCGGCAATGCGGCCAGAATTTGGCATGTGCCCACGGATCCACACGACGTCTGCGTTGTTTTGCCACAATTTGCCTGTAGTCCGTTTCTCGTCATCCACAACAGCCGAGGCTCCTCCCTATGCGTATCGCCCAGATCGCGCCGCTGTTCGAAGCCGTGCCGCCGAAGCTTTACGGAGGCACCGAGCGGGTTGTGTCGTCGCTCACCGAGGAACTCGTGGCGATGGGCCACGACGTGACGCTGTTCGCCAGCGGCGACAGTATTACCAAGGCAAAGTTGGAGCCGGTGTGGCCGAGGGCGCTGCGTCTTGACCCAACCATCAAGGACTGGGTCAGCACCTATGCGCTGCTGATGGAATATGTGCGTCAGCGCTCGGACGAATTCGACGTGCTGCATTTCCATTGCGACTACTGGCCAAACTCGCTGTTCTCCCGCCAGCCGGTGCCGTTCGTGACCACCCTGCATGGGCGGCTGGATCTCAACGAATTCAACGCCGTATATTCGATGTTCCCGGAAGTGCCGCTGGTTTCGATCTCCAACAACCAGCGCAGCCCGGTGCCGCATCTCGGCTGGACCGAGACGGTCTATCACGGCATGCCGCAATATCTGCTGACGCCGCAGAAGGTCGAAAGCCATGATTACTTCGCCTTTCTCGGCCGCATCTCGCCGGAAAAGGGCATCGAGCGCGCCATCCGCATTGCGCAGGCCTGCTGCGTGACCCTGAAGGTTGCCGCCAAGGTGGACAAGGTGGACGAGGAGTATTTCCGCGCTGAGGTCGAGCCGCTGCTGGCCACCGGCGGCGTGGAATTCATCGGCGAGATCAACGATGCCCAGAAGCCTGCCTTCCTGTCTGGCGCTAAGGCGTTGCTGTTCGCGATCGACTGGCCCGAGCCGTTCGGCCTGGTGATGATCGAGGCGATGGCGTGCGGCTGCCCGGTGATCGCGTTCCGTCGTGGCTCGGTGCCCGAGGTGATG
>JAYTHH010000442.1:0-2816 GCA_043732745.1 Rhodospirillales bacterium | reverse complement strand
ACCGCCCCCCAGATGGGCGCGTAGCTCAGCGGTAGAGCATTCGCTTCACACGCGAAGGGTCACAGGTTCAATCCCTGTCGCGCCCACCATTCGGGACTTAATCTCAGTTAGATACGTAGCATTGAAGTCGCTGGTTCCGCGTCTTTTGATATGGTTGTTTGAACGCTCCGGTAACGAAAGTGAAACTTGTACCATGTCAGATGGACTCGAGCAGGCCCAGGAAGGCATGGAACACGCCCTACATGCCGCCAAACACGGCGACAGAGACAAGTCCCCACGCAATGTGGCCGTTCTGATCGCGATTCTGGCGGCTTGTCTGGCGCTGTCCGAGATGGGCGAGAAGGCGGCGCAGAACTCTTATCTCACGCATCACATCACCGTCAGCGACACCTATGGGTTCATGCAGGCGAAGAACGTTCGTCGCGCCACCTATGCAGCGACCGCCGATGTGATCGACAGCATGCCCGGCATCGATGCCGACGGCCGCAAGCGTGCCGAGCGGCTGCGCTCCGAGGCGGCGCGGATGGCGGATGAGCCCAAGACCAACGACGGCGCCAAGCAGTTGCTGGATCGCGCCCACGCGCTGGAGCAAGAGCGCGACCATGCGTTCCATGTCTATCACCAGTTCGAGTTGTCCACCGGCGCGCTGCAGATCGCCATTGTGCTGGCCTCGGTCTCTATCGTCACGAGGGTTCGCACTTTGACATATGCGGCGGCGCTGCTGGGCGGCGGTGCCGCGGTGTTCGCGGGCTTGGTCGCCGGCGGAGTGGTCTGAGCATGACGAAGGAAGAGCTGACCGGCTGGGCGCTGGCGAATGGCTGGAAGATCATCGGCGGCCATCCCAGCCTGGCCAAACCGTCGCGCCCGCCCGCCAAGCCCGGCGACGCCATCGTGCGCCTGGTGCTCAAAGTGGGCGTGGTGCATGTCGAGATCCGCAAGCCGGCCGGCAAATGGGAGAAAGTGTCCGGCGCCGACTACGGCGATGTCACGCTCGGTGAGGATGACGAGATCCCGCAAGGGTTGGGGCTGGAACGCATCCCCAGTCTTTCGCGGCTCATGCAGGACAACCGGGATGCTGCGGTGTTCGGGTGAGGATCACTCGTCCGCGAGGCTGATTCGCCGGTTCAGCTCGGAGCGGATGATCTCCAGCGCCGGTGCCATGGCAGCGCGTTGAGCGGGGCCGCAGACAGCGGTGGTCATGCTGGACACGAGCTCTCGCCGAACGCGCACGATCTGTCCGTCCATCAACCATTTCGAGGTGAAGGCCACTCCTTCGGCCTGGGCCGTCACGGATTTGGGCAGGCGTTGCAGGCGGCGTCCCTCCGGCAATTGGACCGAAAGGTCCTCGACCTGGCGGCCGGACCAGCAGGGCATCGATTGGGACGGCTGCAAGGGGCGGTCGAACAACTGGCCCAAAAGGAAATCCCCGGGTCGGGCGATCACGCGCAGGCCCGTGGGCGGGGCAAAGGCCTCGCCCGTAAGGAAATCATTCTGCGCATCGAGGATGAAATAGCCGCTGACCGACATGTCGTCGGCGAGCGTCATAGCATCCACTCGATCGAAGCCGCCGGTTCCGAGCGAGCCTCGTCGCTTCAGCAGCGCCACGGCGGCCGGGATACGTTCGTTCATGTAGCCACGCGCGGCAGATCGCAGAAGCCAGGCGAAGGGTCCATGCGCCTTGCTGGTGGTGGTACCGTGCAATACACCGCTTGGAGTGAGAAAGGCGGTGGTGCGCAACTCGATATCTGTGCCGTCCGCCGCCAGCAGCGGCGTGCGGCGCATCGACGTGCCGGCGGATGCGACATGCAGGACCGGCTTGCCGTATTCCTGAAAGGCGAGCCCACCGAACGCCGCCGCGCTGTTGGTGGTGTCATCGTAGAGGTCGAATTCCGGCAGGTAGCTGATCATGTGGTCGAAGCCGCCGAGATGCGCCACCTCGGCCACAGTGTAGAAATTGGACAGGTTGATGAGCACCATCTCGGCCTGGATCCCCTTTGCGCCCAGTAGCGCATGAAACAGCACCGTGTGGTCCTTGCAGTCGCCGTAGCGCCTTTCCGCAATCTCGGCGGCCGCATGTGGCTCGAACCCGCCAATCCCCAAGACCACGTTCACGTAGCGGATATTGGTGGCCACCCAGTCGTGCAGCTTGCGGGCCTGCTCGCGGCGGTCGGTGATGCCTTTGATAATCTCATCAGCCAGTTTCTGGATCGGCAGCGTCACGGCCGTTTTCGGCAGGGCCAGATCGGCATAAACCTGGGCGAACTCGTTCCAATCCTTGAAGCTGGAAAAATAAAACCGCGGTGCGGTGTCGCCGTCGGCCAGGGTTCGGACGTCGCTGGACGCCCTCAAAGCATCGGCATGGACGTGATAAATGGCCCGGCCATCCTTCACGCTATTGTCAAAGACTAGCTCATGGATCTCGCTGGCCAACGGCATCTCGGCAGGCGCGGAGATCGTCAGGTCGACATTATTCCAATCAATATTGCGCGACAGCTCCGCCCCGAACGTGAAGAAACCCGGGAAATACGACCGCAGACTGCGGCGTCGCACCGTGGCCGCGAGCGTGTCGCCTGACGACACATCCGGAAACACCAAAATCTTCATGTGCCGGTCATCGAAGCTCGCAGCGTTCAGGGCAGCCGGCATCAACCGGTCCTGGATCGCGTCCAGCGCCACCTTGCGCGTGGTGCCGTCCGGCTTGCGCGTCTCGGCGCTAACGATTTCCATCGTCTCCAACGAGGGGCTGTAGGGTATTGGGAGCTGTCCGAAATTTCGGGCACCGTCGCCGGTGCCCATGCCGATCTCCGTCGTGACGT
>JAYTHH010000441.1:0-2835 GCA_043732745.1 Rhodospirillales bacterium | reverse complement strand
TCGGCGCGCCGCGCGCGCAGGCGGGCGCCCAAGGCGGACAGCCACAGCAGCAGCGCGCCCAGCACGAAGGCCACGGCCATCGCCAGCAGCACGGTGATCGACAGCGGAATATCGATGGTGAGGTCGGTGGGCCAAAGCCCCAGATGCACTGGCTGCGGGTTGGACAGCGCAAACAGCACCAGCACGAACAGCAACGGCGCGAAGATGAAGGCGCGGATCATGTCTCGGTTCCTCCGTGGCGCAATCAGGCGACCGCAGACGGCTTGCCCCGGTTCACCCGCTCACGCAGTTCCTTGCCTGCCTTGAAGAACGGCACGACCTTTTCGTCAACAGGAACGGCCTCACCCGTGCGCGGGTTGCGGCCGGTCCGCGCATCGCGCTTCTTGATGGTAAACGCGCCGAAGCCACGCAATTCGACCCGTTCGCCACGCGACAGGGCCGCACTGATTTCGTTGAAGATGGTCGCGACGATTGTCTCAACGTCACGTGCCAGAAGATGCGGGTTGGCCGCCGACAGTTCCGCGATCAGTTCCGATTTCGTCACGCGTCGGCGCCCCTTGTCACAACTCTACCGAGGCTGCCAGACCGCTTTCGCGCCGTCAAGAGCAACCCCTTGATACAGCAGGGTTTTCAGAGATGTCGTCAGCAGAGGCCCGAGGCTTTCTGCAACCATCGTCTCAGCCCACCCTGCGGTGCGCAGTTCGCGCACCGGAAGGTCCGCTGCAACACCGGCGTTAACGGTGAGCCAATCCGTCGCATCGCCCTCGTCGCCAAGCTGGTCGATCAATCCAAGTGCCAGCGCCTGACGGCCGGTATAGGCCCGGCCATCGGCAAGCTCGCGCACCTTTGCCTTATCCATATTGCGTCCATTGGCCACGATCGTCACGAACTGGTCGTACATGTCGGCAACCAGCGCCTGCAGATAAACGCGCCCGGCATCGCTCAACTTGTGCGCCGGGTTAGGCTGGTCCTTTAACGGACCGGAGGTCAGCGTCTCAGCGGTGACGCCGATCTTTTCCATCAGGCCGGAAAATTCGGGAAGCTGCACAATCACCCCGATCGAGCCGGTGATGGTGCTGGGGCTGGCGAACACGCGCCGCGCCGGCATGGCGATCATGAAGCCGCCCGATGCCGCGGTGGAGCCCATCACGGCCACAACCGGCTTCTTCGCCGCCACCCTAGCGATCGCGTCATGCAACGCGGCCGAAGGCTGCACGCCACCGCCCGGGCTGGAGATCGAGACGATCAAAGCCTTGGCGGTGGCGTCCTTTTCCATCGCATGCAAGGCCGCCACCGCACGCGTGGTGTCACTGATCTCCCCCGTGACGCTCAGCCGCGCCACATGGTTGCGCGGACGCGTCGGGCCGATCACGATAACGATGCAGGCAATCACGACCGCAACCGCAGTCACCCGCCAAAACAACAGGCGACGCTTGAGGCGCCGCCTGTCGATCAGCATATCAGTTTCGAGAGACATTCGAAATCAGGTCCGAGCGATCGTTCAGCTGTCCTGCTGGTTGCGACGACGGATCGCAGCCCCCAGAATGTCGCCCAGCGAAGCGCCGCTGTCGGACGTGCCGAACTCGGCGATGGCGATCTTGTCCTCCTCGATCTCCTTGCCCTTGATGGTCAAGGAAAGCTTACGCGAAGCGCGATCCACCGCCACGATGCGGGCATCGACCTTCTCGCCAACCGAGAAGCGATCCGGACGCTGCTCACCCTTGTCCCGCGAAAGCTCGGCGCGACGGATGAACCCGGTCAGAACGTCGTCCACCTTCACTTCGATGCCGTTGGTCTGCACCGCCGTCACCACGCAAGTGACGATGTCGCCCTTGTGGACGCGATCCAGAACGCTGGCGGCCGGATCGTCATGCAGCTGCTTGACGCCGAGGCTGATGCGCTCCTTCTCCACGTCAACGTCGAGCACCTTCGCCTTGATGATGTTTCCCTTGTCGAACTTCGCCATCGCCAGCTCGCCGGGCTCGTCCCACGACAGGTCGGACATGTGAACCATGCCGTCGATGTCGGCGCCGATGCCGATGAACAGGCCGAATTCGGTGATGTTGCGGATTTCGCCTTCCACAACGCTGCCGACCGGATGCGCCTCGACGAACTCTTCCCAAGGATTCTGCTGAACCTGCTTCAGGCCCAACGAGATACGACGCTTCGAACTGTCGACGTCGAGCACAAGAACCTCGACCTCCTGGCTGGTGGCGACGATCTTGCCCGGATGGACGTTTTTCTTGGTCCAGGACATCTCGCTGACGTGCACGAGGCCCTCAACCCCTGGCTCCAGCTCCACGAAGGCGCCGTAGTCAGTGATATTGGTCACGCGACCCGAATACTTCGCACCAGGCGGATACTTCGCGGCCACACCCTCCCAAGGATCGGCCTCAAGCTGCTTCATCCCAAGCGAAATACGCTGCGTCTCGGAGTTGAAGCGGATCACCTGCACCTTGACGGGCATGCCGATCTGCAAGGCTTCCGAAGGATGGTTGATCCGACGCCAGGCGATGTCCGTCACATGCAGCAGGCCATCGACGCCGCCGAGGTCCACGAACGCGCCGTAATCGGTGATGTTCTTCACAACGCCGTCGAGGATCATGCCTTCCTTGAGGCCCTGGATCAGCTCGCTGCGCTGCTCCGCACGGGTTTCCTCAAGCACGGCGCGACGCGAGACGACGATGTTGCCGCGGGCACGGTCCATCTTCAGGATCTGGAACGGCTGCGGTGTGCCCATCAGCGGGCCCACGTCACGAACAGGGCGGATATCGACCTGGCTGCCGGGCAGGAACGCCACGGCGCCGCCGAGATCGACGGTGAAGCCGCCCTTGA
>JAYTHH010000440.1:0-2837 GCA_043732745.1 Rhodospirillales bacterium | reverse complement strand
GATACTCTCGTTAAGGCACAAGAGGCCTTGTATATCGAGTGGGACGGCTCCCGGCTTCGCGCCACACCAGAAGGCCGCAAACGGCTCGACGCGTTGTTGGGGGCACTCGTCCTGTAAAGGATTTGAAGTGGGAATGCGTCCGCAATGATCCGTCGTTTCGTTTTGCTGGCCTTGCTGCTGCCCACACTGCTCCTGCCCCACATCACGCTGGCCCAGGCGCTGCCGGTATTTTCCGACGCCGGGCCCGACGCCGCGTCCTATGGCGCCGCCCAGGGCTACCCAATGGCCGCACCGGACACGCGGATCGACCAGCGAACGATCGTCGGCAGCTACAGCCATTTCGACCAGATCCGGCCCGCACGCAGCCTGCCGGCCGCCCCGCAGCCGAGCACGCTGGCGCGAGCGCCGCAGGAGCTTCAGCTGAGCTACGAATTCCAGGGCAACACCCAGACGATTGACAGCTACCTGGAGCGCAACCCCGCCACCGGACTGCTGGTGCTGAACGAACACACCATCCTTTACGAGCATTACCGATACGCACGCACCGACAAGGACCGGTTCACCTCGCAGTCGATGGCAAAGACCATCGTGGCCATGCTGGTGGGCATCGCCGTCTCCGAGGGTGCCATCGGCAGTCTGGATGACCTGGTGTCGGCCTATCTGCCCGAGCTCGCCAGCAGCGAGGCCGGCCGCACGCCGCTGCGGGCGCTGTTGTCGATGACCAGCGGCATGCGTTTTCACGAGGTATACGACGGCAAGGACGACATCATGCGTCTTAGCCGGGCGCTGATGCGGCCCGATGGTGGCGGCGCGATCGACGCCGCGACGCAATTCACCACCCGCTCGCAACTCCCCGGCGGGGTGTTCAACTACTCGGGCCTGGACACTGAGCTGCTGGGTCTCGTGGTGGCCCGTGCCACCAAAATGCCGCTCACGGCCTATATGGCCAGCCGGATCTGGACGCCCATCGGCGCCGAGGCATCGGCGTCATGGACGATCGACACCAAGGGGCATGAGGTCGCGTATTGCTGCTTCAACGCGGTGCTGCGCGATTGGGGAAGGCTGGGGGTGCTGCTCGCCCAGGACGGCGCGTGGGAAGGCCGGCAGATCATCTCGCGGCCCTTCCTGCTGGACGCGACCACGCCTTCGGCCCCGTTCCTGGCGCCGGGCAACGGGCGCAAGCTGGGCTATGGCTATCAGGTGTGGCTGCTGCCCGGGGACCGTCGCCAGTTCGCCCTGCGCGGCATCTATGGCCAGACGATGCTGATCGACCCGCAGACGCGGACGGTTCTGGTCCACACCGCCGCCCGCCCGAACGCCACCCACAATGGCGGTGAAGCCGAGTTGATGGCATTGTGGAACGCACTGGTAGCGCAACGCGCCTCGTAGGTCGAACGCAGTCCGACATTTATGTTTGGTGATAGAAGCGAAAGCATCAGCCACGCCCAACGTCACGCCAGCCTCGCAACCAACTCCGCCACAATCTGCACCGGCGGCAAATCCACCCGCATAGCGATCGGGTGTTCATCCTCCGCTGGTGGCTCCAGCGTCTCGAACTGGCTCTGAATGAGCGCGGCCGGCATGAAATGCCCCTGCCGCGCGGCCTGGCGTTCGGCGATCAGGTCGTAGCTGCTGTACAGGTAGACCAGCCGCACATCGTCCCGCCCCAGGAGTAGCCGATCCCGATAAACCCGCTTCAGCGCGGAGCACGTCACCACGCCGTGTTGGCCGGACGCAAGATGCGCGTCGATCCAGGCGCTGATCGCGTCCAGCCACGGCCAGCGATCATCGTCGGAAAGCGGCGTGCCACCCCGCATTTTGGCCACGTTGGCTGGCGGATGCAGATCGTCGCCATCGGCAAAATCCCACCCCAGCACGCCGGCCAGCAAAGTGCCGATGGTGGTCTTGCCGGAGCCGGACACGCCCATCACCAGAACGACCGAAACTGGGTTTCTATCTGTCATCTGAACCTTCGATTGATAAGATAACGCATCGTTTGCTGTGAAAGACGATGCGGTGCCGGCTGGCGGATCCCCGAACCATACTCTGGAGCGCGCTCTGGCGTCCCACTGATGCAGCGCCCCATGATGGGCTAGCCGGCGATGCCCGGCCACAGCGCCCTTCCTGCGGCCACCGCCTGCCGCAGGAAGGGCAGGCTAAGCTCGTGGGCCAGCACATTTGCCGTGCCAAGCGGAATGATTCCCATTGGGGTTAGGGAACCATCCAGCCCCGCGGCGACTTCTGCTAACAATTCGTGGCCACTGGCGGCCACCACCATCATAGGCCCGAGCGGTCCGCGTCACACGCGAGTTCGGTGGCATGTCCAGGTGCGAGGGTCTCAGCGATTTCCAGCTTTACGCCCCAGTTTTACGCCAGGGTGGACAATCACGTCGATTATACGCCAAAGCCGCTGCGTGCGGCGTTTCCCGGCGGCTGGATTGAATATGATGAGGATCTGGTGAGAAGCCGTCCAAAGCTGGACTTATCGGCCTTGATAATTGCATTCGCATGACGATCAGCCGACAGCTTGATGATCTTTACCGGGACCGCGAAAGCGCCCGCAGGTCATGGAATATTCACATGCGCGGAGCGGGGCATGACGTATGGACTGCCCGCGACCGACCTTGCCGGCAGTCGATGCCGAACACCCACTGCGAAGATTGGCCCCCCGCATGAACGCCATGGCCCTGCCCAAACCCCACCGGTACCGCAGTGTGTTCATCTCAGACCTGCATCTGGGAACGCGCGGCTGCCGCAGCGACTTCCTAGCGGATTTCCTGCGCCGAACCAGCTGCGAGAAAATGTATCTCGTGGGCGACATCGTCGATGGCTGGCGC
>JAYTHH010000439.1:0-2838 GCA_043732745.1 Rhodospirillales bacterium | reverse complement strand
TCTGCCGCCATGCCACCACTATGTCGGCTTTCATCTTTGGCGCCGCCACGTGCTGGACGCCCATGCACTGGTGCATCTTGGCGCGCATGGCGTGCTGGAATGGCTGCCGGGCAAGCCAGTGGCGTTGTCCGAAGCCTGCTTCCCGCAGGCGCTGCTTGGCGGCACGCCGGTGATCTATCCGTTCATCGTGAACAACCCCGGCGAGGCCGCGGCCTCCCGTCGCCGTCTCGGCGCGGTTACGATCGGCCATCTCACGCCGCCTTTGCGCCGGGCCGGGCTGTATGGGAATGCTGCAGAGCTGGAGCGAATGATCGACGAATACGCCGCCGCCGACGGTCTGGACCGGCGGCGTGCGGCGCTGCTTCGGGGCGACATTCTTCGGCTGGCGGTGGATCACGGGCTGATCGCCGAGGCGGGTGTGGCGGCGGATGCGCCGGAGGACGAGGCGTTGGCGCGGCTGGATGCGTATCTGTGCGATGTGAAGGATCTGCAGATCCGCGACGGCTTGCATGTGTTCGGGCAGACGCCGGAGCCTTCAGCACGCGCTTTGCTTTTGGCGTCGATTACGGCCGCCTGCCCCTCGGTCGATGAAGCTGCGTTGGCGGATGGGCTGGACCGTTCGGCTGGGTGTGAGAGCAGCGCATTGCTTGCCGCTCTGGATGGACGATTTGTGCAGCCCGGGCCAGCCGGGGCGCCAACGCGGGGCCGGGCGGATGTGCTGCCGACGGGGCGGCAGCTTTGCGGCACCGATCCGCGTTCCATGCCGACGCGCACCGCGCTGATGCTGGCTGAGCGGGCAGCGACGGATCTGCTGCGCCGGCATCGGCAGGATCATGGCGAAAACCCGCGCGCGCTGGTGATCGACCTTTGGGGAAGTGCAAGCCTGCGAACCGGCGGCGAGGATCTTGGTCTGGCATTCGTGCTCATCGGCGCGCGGCCGGTGTGGGACGATGGGTCGAACCGCGTGACCGGGGTGGAGATTTTGCCGCTGGCGGTGCTCGATCGCCCTCGCGTGGACGTGACGTTGCGGGTATCGGGCCTGTTTCGCGATGCGTTCGAGACGCAGATCGCGGTGTTCGACAGCGCCGTGCGGGCCATCGCGGCGCGGGACGAGGCAGTTGACTGGAACCCGATGGCTGGCAGCACTGGGCGTGCCGAGACGGCGCGCGTGTTCGGACAGGCGCCCGGCGCGTATGGTGCGGGGATTTCCGATCAACTCGCGCGCGGGACGTGGGAGAGCGCCGATGAGCTTGGCGCCGCGTATCTCGCCGCCTCGCAGGCCGCCTATGGGCAGGATCTGGACGGCACGGCATTGCCAGATGCTTTTTCCAAATTGGTGGCCCGCGCCGATGGTTTTGTGCACCAGCAGGATCATCGTGAGATGGATTTGCTGGACGGGCCGACAATGGCCGCCCATGCCGGCGGTTTCGCTGCTGCGGCGGCATCTTTGGGCGCGACGCCTGCGATCTATCATTCCGACACATCTCAGCCCGAAACACCGCGCACCGCCACGATGAGCGAGGAGATCGCGCGGGTTGTGCGCGGCCGGGCCGCCAATCCGTTGTGGATCGCCGGCCAGATGCGACATGCCTACCGCGGCGCCGCCGAGATCGCGCGCCCGGTCGAGGCGCTTTGTGCGTTTGCAGCTACGCTGCCTCAGCGCTTCGACCGGCAGTTCGATCTGTTGTTCGATGCCACGCTTGGGAATGCCGCGGTCGATGCGTTCCTGCACTGCGAGAACCCGGCGGCGCGCGCCGATATGATGGCGCGGTTCGATGACGCGCGGCGGCGGGGGCTGTGGCGGCCCCGGCGCAACGATTTCGATGGTGCGGCATGACACGGCGCGGCTGGTGCCCAACCCTTTATGAACCGATGGCGGCGCAGGATGGGTTTCTGGTGCGGGTGAAACCACCATCCGGCGTGCTGTCTGCTGCGGCGGCGATGGTGTTGGCCGCGGCTGCCGCCCGCTCTGGCAACGGCGTGGTTCAGTTGACCAATCGCGGCAATTTGCAGTTTCGCGGGCTGTCCGCCGAGAGCGCGCCTGCGTTCGCCGACATCGTGACGGGGCTGGGGCTGGCCGATACCGATCCCGGGGCTGAGCGGCGGCGCAACGTTCTGGTGTCGCCGCTGCATGGGGTGGACCAGGAGGTTCATCCGGCGACCGATGCATTGGCGCAGGCGCTTGCGGCGATGCTGACCCAGGCTCGGGATTTCGATGAGTTGCCGGGGAAATTCGGCATCGTGGTCGATGGCGGTGGGCGTTTATCAGTTGCGGACGCGCCGGGCGATTTGCTCGTGGCGCTTATTGGCGACACGGTGTTGCTTTCGATCGACCGCGTGACGGCGGCGGTGCTTGCGCCCCAGGACGCGGTGGCGGCCGTCCACGGATTGATCGTGGCGTTTCTGCGTTCGGGCGGTGCGCGGCGGATTGGAACGGACAAATCGGCGTTGCTGTTCGCGGCCGCTGGGCTGGATGGGCCGACCATCTCCTTGCCTGTCTCGGCCGGACCGGCCGCGCACGAGACGGTGGGCGAGGTGTTGCCCGGCTGCTTCGGGATTGGCGCGGCGTTCGGGCAGATGCAGGCGTCCGATCTTCACGCTTTGGCAGGGATTTCACGTGAAGCTGGTGACGGCACGCTGCGGATCACGCCGTGGCGTAGCTTTGTTCTGTGCGGCATGCCGGCGCCGCCAAGCCTTGTGGAGCATCCGGCGATGATCACGGCGCAGCACGATCCGCGCCTGTCGGTCATCGCCTGCGTGGGGTTGCCGGCCTGCGCGCAATCGAGCGTGCGGACGTTGGAGGATGCCGCGATCCTGGCGCGCGCCATCGCACAGGGG
>JAYTHH010000438.1:0-9430 GCA_043732745.1 Rhodospirillales bacterium | reverse complement strand
CCTTGCTCAGCACCGCTGCGGTGACCAGCGCCGTGGATAAGTCGCCCGCCTACGCCAGACTCTCGGCGGTCGCTTCGGCGGGCGAATTACCCACCGCTACTACACCACGCCCTGGGGCACGACCGGTTTGGGCGCAGACCTTGAGTATTTTGGCTTTTCTGGTGAGCTGAAGCCCACCCTACGCGACACCTATTGGGTAGGACCAAAGCTAGGCATTATTTCTTATTGCATTCAGCCACCCCATATGTTGTTCACTAACGAGTGGACAATTCGGCATCCCCCTACCCGGCTTTGAGCCTTTCGATTGTGCTGCACGCACTGCGTGAGTCGGTGGGGAGCTGGTGCGGATTGCGGCTGGTGGATTCTGTGTTGGCGTTGCTGCTGTATCGGCGGCTGTCCCAGATTATCGGGAAAATGGAGCGCCTGGTGGAGCGGTTCGAGGCCGGTCGCCTTTGGCGAAATGTGGCTCGGACTGTGGCTGTGACTGGAGATTTGGCGACGGCGCGGGTGAAGGGTGCTGCAGGCGTGGGCGGCGAGCAGGTATGGCCCTATCGGTTTGGCTGGCTGGTCCGGCTGGCGGCGTATCGGGCGGCGGTGTTTGGCGAGCAGCTTCGGACGGTGCTGGGCCAGGAGGAGATGGTGGCGTTGCTGGCGGCGGCACCGCAGGCGGCGCGGATCTTGCGACCGGTGTGCCGGATGCTGGCGGTGGAGACGTCGCATTTGCGGCCTCGGCCGGTGACGGGGCTGGTTGAAGAGACCGCGTCGGGTGCGGCTTTGGTTGTGGAGTTGCCGGTGCAAAAGCGCATTCGACCGCCGCGCGCGGCGGCGGCGGATTTTGGTCGGATTCCGTTGCCAAGGGGGGTGCTTGCGGCGGCGCGGCGGCAGGGGTTTGGCAAAGTGGTTTGAGGCGTGCGGCAGGGGTGTGACTCGATTGTTCCGGTTAGGCAAATATTTGGCGTGATACCGTCGGGTTGGTATCAGGGCGAGCGCGCGCGGCTTGCCGCCTCGCCTGCCGAAAGTTCGATGATTTCGGCGGTGATCTCTTCCTGCCGCACGCGGCGCTGTGTCGCCAGCAGCGCGGCGAGTTCGCTCTCCGTATGGTTGTGGGCCGCCGCCATGGCCTCCATGCGTGCCTCATTCTCCGCGGCAAAGCTATGAAGCGCCGCTCGACAGAGTTGAGCGTGCAGATAATCCGGCGTGAGCGAATCGAGGAGAGCCGTCGGCGTCAGGTTCAACAACGGGGAATTGCCATTGACCGGCGCCAGAAAGGCCGTGGTGTCGAGCGGCAGCAGGGATTGACGAATGATGCGCGTGGCCTGGGCCGGCTCCCATTGAGAGAAAACAACCTCCAGCCGATCGACTTCGCCTTTCGCGAAGCTGGCGTATACGGCGCTGGCGATCTCGGCGGCGAACTTTGGCATGCCAGACGAACGGGACGGAATGGCCCCTTGCCAGGCCGCGGTAAGCTGCCGCTCCGCGATGGTCGCAGCCCCTCTCGTTCCTGCCACGAACAGCTTGCAATCCGGTCCAGGTGCGGCGGCATCGACCACATGCTGGCTGAACGCGTCGGCGAAGCCCTGTTCGGCACCGAACAGCACAAGGCCGGGCCGGGCCGCGCGATCTGCGGGGGCGAGACGGTCAGTCGGCATCAGCGCGAGCACCTGTGAAATGGCGGCACCGATCGTGGCCGCATATCGGTCCACAGCGTCCAATTGCGTGCGGGCCTGTCGGGCGCGGGCGGCGGCGATGCCACGCATGGCATTCACGACCGCGCCGAGCTGGCGAATGCCGTCGATTCGTACGGTGACATCGGCGAGGCGCTCTGTCATGCGGGCTTGGTTGTGTTGGCCGGTTTGGCCGGCTGGAGCGGCTTGGTCGGTTCGGCCGGTTCGGGCGGCTTGATCGGTTCGGCCGGCTTGGCAGCGGCGATGGAGGCAGCATACGTCTTCAACACCTCGGACAGCGCCGCCTCGCCGGGGGCGTCGAGCGTACCGGCAGTCTGTATCTGATGGACGCTTGCCGAAGCACCCGTATCGATCGCGTGGCGCAGGCCAAGCCGGAAATTGGCGATCGCGGGCAGCGGCAGCGCGTCCAGCAAGCCTGCTTGCACGGCCATCACCAGAGCCACCTCGTCCGCCAGCCGCAGGGGCGCATGTTGCGGCTGGTCCAGGATCGCCCGGATGCGTGCGCCCCGGGTCAGTTGCTGTTGCACCCGCTTGGCCGGCTTGCCGCCGAAGCGGGTGAACGATTCCAGTTCGAGGAACTGCGCGTAGTCCAGGCGCACGGTCTTCGCCGCATTCCGAAGCACCACGGCCTGCGTTTTGCCACCGACCCGGCTGACGCTGGTGCCTACGTCGACTGCCGGTTTCTGGCCCTGGTAGAACAGCTTGGCGTCGAGCACGATCTGGCCGTCGGTGATTGAGATGAGGTTGGTCGGGATGTAGGCGCTGAGGTTGCCGGCGTCCGTCTCGGCGATTGGCAGCGCGGTCAGCGAGCCGCCGCCCTTCTCCTTGGAGAGCTTCGACGCACGCTCCAGCAGACGCGCATGAACGTAGAACACGTCGCCCGGATAGGCCTCCCGCCCCGGCGACTGGCGGGTGAGCAACGCGATTTCGCGATGCGTGGCGGCGTGCTTTGTCAGGTCGTTGATCACGATCAGCGCGTGCTGGCCGCGGTCGCGGAAATACTCCGCCATCGTCATCGCGGCAAAGGGTGCGATCCAGCGCAGACCTGGCGGGCCTGCCGCTTCGGCCACCACAACGATGCAGCGCTCCGGTGCGCCGTAGGCTTGTATCGCATCGATGGCACGGCGCACGGCCGAGCTTTTCTGGCCGACCGCGACGTAGATGCAGACAATGTCGCTGTCTTTTTGGTTAATGATGGTATCGATGCCGATCGTGGTCTTGCCGATCGCGCGGTCGCCGATGATCAGCTCCCGCTGGCCGCGGCCAAGGGCAAACAGCGTGTCCACCACCACCAATCCTGTCTGCACCGGCTGCACCACCAGGTCGCGATCAACGATGGCGGGCGCCGCTCGCTCGATCGGCTGTCGGGATTGTGCGATCACCTCGCCCTTTCCATCCAGAGGCCGGCCCAGCGGGTCCAGCACGCGTCCCAGCAGACCGGGCCCCACCGGCACGCGAACGACGGTGCCGGTGCCGCGCACGATATCCCCGGCCTCTACGCCATCCACGTCGTCCAGCAGCACGCAGCCCACCCGGTTATGTTCCAGCACCTGCGCGAAGCCGAACTGGCCGCCGGCGAAATGCAGCAGCTCATCCAAGCGCGCGCCGGGAAGACCGGACACGAGGGCCACACCGTCGGCCGCCTCTTCAACCCGGCCGATCTGTTCGGCGCGCGCGGCGAGCAGGGCTCCGGCCACGGTCGCGGTCGCGGCGGAAAGCCAGGCATCCGCCGCGCCGTCGTCACGGGGCATGCTTCAGGTCCTTGGAGATTTCGGCGAGATCCGCCTGCCAGCTATTGCTCAGGATAAAATGTGGCGCGTGCAACTCGATGCCGGCAATGAGCGCCGGGTCGGCCTTGAAGGTGAGTTTCGGTTTGGCCGCAAACGCTTCGGCGATCAGGCCCTGGTATCGGGTCTGCTCGTCCGGTTCGAGTGGATGGGCGCTCACGACCGCGATCCCGCCGGCCTCGGCCGCCGCGGCCTGTCGGGTGGACTCCGGCAGCGCGCGGATGCTGGACAGCAGCCAGTCGAGGAAGGCGGTGTCAACTGCACCGCTCTGCAAGCGGGCCGCCAGGCGCCCGGCGATCCGAACAGCAAGTTGGCTCGCGCGGTCGGACCAGGCGGCTTGTTCCGCGTCGTGCTCGGTCGCCAGAGAGGCCTTGGCGGCGGCCGTGTGCTCGGCCGCTTCCTTGGTGGCGGCGTCCAGCGTCGCCTTGCGCGCGCTGTCCGCCTCGGCCTGGGCGTCGGCCAGGATCTTGTCATGCTCATGAGCAAACCCCGCCCGGGTTTTGGCGACATCGGCCAGGGCTGCGGCGGCCTTGTCCCCCGCTTCCTTTGCGTCCGCCAGTGTCTTCTTGGTCGCGCCGCGGCGCTGTTCGATCATGGCCGCGACCGGGCGCCAGAAGAAACGTTGGAGAAGCCAGATCAGGACAACGACGTTGACGGCCTGGAAGCCCAGCGTCCACCAATCAATCTTCATAGCGTCATTTCAGCAGCGGGTTAGCGAACAGCAGCAGCAGCGCAATCACCAGGCAGTAGATCGCCATCGTCTCGATCATCGCCAGCCCCACGAACAGGGTGCGCGAGATGGTGCTGGCCGATTCCGGTTGCCGGGCGATGGCGTCCATCGCCGCCGCCACCGCGCGCCCCTCAGCCAAAGCCGGGCCGATGGCGCCGAACGACACGGCGAGTGCCGCACAGAAGATGCTGATGCCGGCCAGCCAGTTCATGGCGCTGTCCTCTTTTTGGTTTTGGGGTCGGCGATGGCGCTTGCGATGAACACCATCGCCAGGATCGCAAAGATGTAGGCCTGCACGGCGCCGATCAGCAGATCGAGCGCCATCAGCGGGATCGGCACCAGCAGGCCCGCGAGGGACAGCACGATGCCGATCACGAACACCCCGCTCATCACGTTGCCGAACAGGCGGACAAACAGGGAGAAGGTGCGCGTGACGCTTTCGATGATGTTGAGCGGGACCATGACGATGCTGGGCGTGGCGAATGTTGCGAGATAGCCACGCAGGCCGCCGGCGCGGATCCCAAACCAGATGATGGCTGCGAACACGACCGTCGCCAGCCCTGCGTCCGTTTCCAGATGTGCGGTCGGCGGCTGGACGCCAGGGATCAGCGAGGACCAGTTGGCGACGAAGATGAAGGCGAACAATGTGCCGACGAACGCCCGGTACGGGCCAGGATCGAGCTGCATCGTGTCGCGGATCTGGCTGTCCACGGTTTCGACGATCAGTTCACACACCGATTGCGTCCGGGACGGATCGAGCTTCAGCCGGCGTGTCAGGAGGACGCTGCCGCCTGTCAGGATCGCCATGATCGCCCATGTCACGACCACGGGCTCGGTGACAGGCGCCGGGCCGACATGGAACAGCACCGTGTTGGTGAGCGGCGAGTTCATGGCGCCACGGTCCGTGCCCGGCGCATCACGATGGCCCTTGCGATAAACACACCTGCGGCGGTGACAAGCAGGGGCATGGCGCCTTCGAGGCTCGCTTCCGTAAATACTACGCCGAGCAGGAGGAAGCGGGCGGCCATGGCAGCGATGAGGATGCGGACGCGGCCGGCCTGCCCGAACAGCCTGGCATTCCACCACAGGCTCGCGAAATACAGCGTACCGGTGACGATGCCGGCTGCCAGATGCAACAGAAGCAAGGGAAGGTTCATGCGCTGCCCATCCATTTCCAGGCTGACCAGGAGCCGAGCGCGGTACCGAGCATGAGCAGCGGGGCGGTCCAGAACAGGCCGCTGTGGTAATGCAGATCCACCCAGCGGCCAGCGAAGATGCCGATCAGCATGGGGGTTACGATGATCCAGCCGAGCACGCCGATCTGGCCGAGACGCCGAAGCGGCGACGCATCGCCATTGCTGAGCCAATTGCTGCGGCGGGTGGCGCGCAATCTGGCAGCCGCCAGCATGGGATCTTCGTCAGGGGTGGTCATGCCGACGCGCCTCTGCCGGGGCGGAGGTGGCTCACCATCTCGCGAATGGCGCGCAGTTGCAGCTTGGTGCTGTCGACGCGATCGGATCGTTCGGCTTCGGCCTCGGCGCCGAAGCGGTCGAGGATCGCTTGGTCGAGGGTGTCGAGATCATCGCCCGGAATGGCTTCGCTGGTCGTGACCGCGACTTCCTGGCCGCCGGTGATGCTCAGCACGCCGCCATGGACCGCGCAGTAATGCAGCACGCCGCCGCTGCTCTTCCAGCTCACCACGCCGACGGAGAGCGTCGTCAGGAAATCTGCATGATGCGGTTGAATGGCGAACCCACCACTCGGGTCCTCGGCCGAGACGATTTCGACCGCGTCCTCGTCGATGACGATGGAAAGCGGCGTGGTGATGCGCAGCCTCATGCAGCCGCACCCTGTTTGGCCGCTGCTTCTTTCTTGCGCGCGTCATCCAGCGTGCCGACCATGTAGAGCGAATTTTCCGCCCAGTCGTCGGCCTCGCCGTCCAGGATCGCCCTGCAGCCCGCGAGCGTGTCGGCGCGGCTGACGCTGCGGCCGGGTATCCCGGTGAACGCCTCCGTCACGGCGAAGGGCTGGCTCAGGAACCGCTGGAGCCGACGCGCGCGGGTGACCACGACACGGTCCGTGGCCGCGAGTTCCTCGACGCCGAGCAAGGCGATGATGTCCTCGAGATCCTTGAAATGCGCGAGCGTCTTGCGCGCCCGCTCGGCCAGTCGGTAATGCTCCTCGCCCACGACCAGCGGGTCGAGCAGCGATGACGACGAGGCGAGCGGGTCGATGGCCGGGTAGAAGCCTTCTGCAGCCAGCTTACGCGACAACATGATGATGCCATCCATGTGTGCCGAGATTGCTGTGACCGCCGGGTCGGTGAAGTCGTCGGCGGGAACGTAGACGGCCTGCACAGCGGTTACGGCGGAGCCGGCAACGGAGGCGATGCGCTCCTCCAACTCCGCCACCTCGGTGGCCAAGGTCGGCTGGTAGCCGACGCGTGACGGCAGGCGCCCTAACAGGCTGGACAGCTCGCTGCCGGCCTGGACGAAGCGGAAGACGTTGTCCATCAGCAGCAGCACGTTCTGGTGTTTCTGGTCGCGGAAATACTCGGCGATGGTCAACGCAGTGAGCGGCACCCGAAACCGGGCCCCCGGCGGCTCGTTCATCTGGCCGTAGACCAGAACGGTGCGCTTCAGCACGTCCGAATTGCGCATGTCGGTTAGCAGTTCGTGGCCTTCGCGGGACCTTTCGCCAACGCCGGCGAACACGGCGATGCCGGTATATTTCGCGATGGTGGCATGGATCAGTTCCATGACGAGCACGGTCTTGCCAACGCCGGCTCCCCCAAACATCGCCGCTTTGCCGCCCTGTGCCAACGGCGCCAGCAGATCGATGACCTTGATCCCCGTCTCGAACACGGACGTGGCGGACGTCTCCTCGGTCAGCGCCGGCGGGGCAGCGTGGATGCCGCGGGTCGGTGTATCCGGGGGCAAAGGCGGCCCTCGGTCCCCCAGGTAGCCCATCACGTCGAGCAGGCGGCCCAACACGGCCTCTCCGACAGGGACAGTGATCGGCTGCCCGGTGGCGCGGACGCCGGTGCCGCGGGCCAGGCCCGCGGTCGCGTGCATCGCAATGCCTCGGACGGTGTAGGTGTCGACGTGGCCGTGCACCTCTAGCACGAGCGGCGTGGGCCGGTCCCACTCCACGACCAGTGCCGTATTGATCGGCGGCAGCCCGCCGTCATCGAACCGCACATCGACCACGGCGCCGCGGACAGAAATGACGTTACCGGCAGCAGGGATGGCTCCGGCAGTCAAGTTGGAGTGGACTTGCACGATACCGCCTCTGGTGGGACGACAGCATCATCTTTGCGCATGGGCTGATCCTCCAAGGTTTGACGTGACGATAACCCTGCACCTTACTTTGGGCGAGGTCAGTTGCCTCGCCACATTCATCGGAAGCATGTATGTAGAGTGCGTCCCCGCCCGGCGAGCAGGGTCGGAAACTACGCAGAGACGTCCATCGCGGAAGAAATATTCCACCCCGTGATCACGGGCAGCTCAGGATGGGATGGGTTGAAGGAGAGGATGCTCAGCGATGCCGTTCCGAACTGGAAATGCTCGCCTTGCATGACCGGCAATCCGATCCAACGCGCCCCCAGGCTGCAGCCGAACTGACCATGGGAAAACAGCGCGACGTTTCCATCCAGCCGGCGCAGCCGGGCGATGAGGCGGTCGGCGCGATTCGACACATCGCCAGGTCCTTCTCCCCCAGGGCAGCCATCGCGATAGACGTTCCATCCTGCCCGATCCTTGCGGATCTCGACGGAGGTCTTGCCCTCGTATGAACCATAGTCCCACTCGGCAAGGTCGGGTTCGAACACCGCCGCCGGCAGGACCGGACCGGCCAGTTCCCAGGTTTGCCGCGCGCGCAGCGCCGGGCTGGTTAACACGGTGTCGAAGTGGATGGTGTCGAGCAGCGGCTTCAACGCGCGGGCCTGCGCTTCGCCTTGCGTCGTCAGCGCCAGATCGGTCCGGCCGGTGTGCTGGCCTGAAAGCGACCACGCCGTCTCGCCATGGCGGACAATGTAGAGGCGCAAAGGGCTGGGGTGCCCCGTGGGGTCCGCGTCCATCAGGAGGCCTTCTGAGAGGCCGAGTGCTCCTCCATGGCGACGCTATAATTCCCGCTCAGGGCAGCGTGGTTAGACCATGCGCGATGACGCAGGGCACCCTGGGCCGCCGCCACATTGGCCTCCTTACCGCGCCAGAGTTCCAAAGCGGGCTGCTGGATCGCCCGCGCGAACGAGAACACCAGTGGCCACGGCGCCTGCTCCGACACCCCCTTGAGATTGATCGCGTTGAGGCGCGCCGAAGCCAGCCGGGCGGACTGTCCGCCAGACAGGAACGCGACGCCGGCGACAGCTTCCGGCACGCTGTGCCGCAGGCATTGCACCGTGGCCGCGGCGACCTCCTGCACAGTCTCCTGCGTGGGGCAGGTGAGGCCCGGAAGCACCATATTCGGCTTCAGGATGACGCCCTCCAGCATGACGGACTGGGTGTTCAACGCCTCGAATAGTGCTTCCAGCACCTCCCCGGTCACCACCCGGGATCGCTCCATCGTGTGGTAACCGGCCATGAGCACCTCCGGCTCGACGATGGGCACAACCCCGGCCTCTTGGCAGAGTGCTGCGTAGCGGGCCAGCGCCTGCACGTTGGCGCGAATGCAGGCCAGGCTTGGCTGGCCGTCCTCCAGGCCGATCACCGCGCGCCATTTGGCGAAGCGCGCGCCCATGCAGGCATACTCGGCCAGGCGGCCGCGCAAGCCGTCTAGCCCCTCCGTGATCTTTTCGCCGGGATGCAGCGCCAGCGGCTTTGCCCCCGTGTCCACCTTGATGCCGGGAATGATCCCCTTCTCGGCCAACAGATCGACGAGCCGCCGCCCGTGTCGATCGCTTTGCCGGATCGTTTCGTCATACAGGATGGCGCCGCTGATGCAGTCGGCCAGGCCAGGTGTCGTGATGAGCAGCTCCCGCCAGGCACGCCGCATCTCAATGGTCTGGGGAATGCCGACCTTGGCGAAGCGCTTGTCGCAGGTCGGATTGCTCTCATCCATCGCCAGCAATCCACGGCCGGCCCCAACCAGAGCCTGCGCCGTGGCGACAAGCCCAGCCGTCATGACGGCTGGCCCCACATCCAGTCGCGGATCTCGGGAAGGTCCTCGCCATGCTCGTCGATGTAGTGCTTGTGCTCGACCAACTTGTCTTGCATCCGCTGCTTCAGGTA
>JAYTHH010000437.1:0-9433 GCA_043732745.1 Rhodospirillales bacterium | reverse complement strand
TTCCTCCCGCGCATCGGACGCTGCCTCGCCCAAAGCGAATACTGCTGGTCGAAGACAACGTCCCGGTGCGCGACAGCATCGCCCGCCGGCTGCGCGCGGATGGCTATGACGTGGTCGAAGCGGTCGTCGTGGCCGACGTCCTGGCCCTGGTGGTGCGTGGCGTGGATGTGATGGTCACCGACATCGTTCTCGCCGACGCCACCGACGGCTGGACCCTGGCGGCCCGCGCCCGGGAACTCAGCCCGATGCTGCCGCTGGTGTTCATGAGCGGCTTCATGAGCTCGCGCCAGCCGAAGTTGCTGGACGGCGACGAACTGGCGAGCTTCGTGCGCAAGCCGGTCAGTGGCGCCGAGCTTCACACCGTAATCGCAGGCCTCCTGGCGCTGCATGAGACGCGGCTGATCCAAAGCGGGCCGGATGCTGCGGGCCGGCAGGCGACGTAGGTCCGACCGTAACGCGCTTGACTTGAACCAGGCTGCGGACCATACCACCACCGTATTTTCCGTCGCTCCGCGAGTGCTCGCGCAGCGGCGCATAATGCGTTGTGTGGTGCCTGTCTTCTTCTGATCGGGGTTTTCGTGTTCGACTCTTTGTCCAGCAAGCTGTCGGGGGTTTTCGACAAGCTCCGTCGCCGTGGCGCGCTGAACGAGCTCGACGTGGCCGAGGCGCTGCGCGAAGTGCGCCTGGCGCTGCTGGATTCCGACGTGGCACTGCCTGTGGTAAAAGACTTCATCGCCAAGGCGCGTGAGCGTGCCGTGGGCGCCGAAGTGCTGGACAGCGTTTCGCCCGGCCAGCAGGTCGTAAAGATCGTCAATGATGTGCTGATCGAGGCTTTGGGTGGCGCCGGTGCGGTGCCGCTGAACCTCAATGCCGCATCGCCGGTGCCGATCCTGGTGGTCGGCCTGCAAGGTTCCGGCAAAACCACCACATCCGGAAAGATCGCGCTGCGGCTCTTCCAGCGTCAGCGCAAGCGTGTGCTGCTGGCCAGCCTGGACACCCAGCGCCCGGCCGCGCAGTTGCAGTTGCAGCAACTCGCCGAGCGTGCAGGCGTGGGCAGCCTGCCGATCATAGCCGGACAGACTCCGCTTGAGATTGCGCTCCGCGCGATGGATGTCGGCAGGCGGGAAGTGTTTGACGTTGTCATCCTCGACACCGCCGGGCGTTTGTCGATCGACGAGGCGTTGATGGACGAGGTCCGGGCGATCCGGGCCGCGACCAACCCAGCCGAGACTTTACTCGTCGTCGACGCCATGACCGGCCAGGACGCCGTCAACACCGCGCGCGCCTTCAACGAGGCCGTGGGCGTAACGGGCATCGTCATGACCCGCATGGACGGCGACAGCCGTGGCGGCGCGGCTTTGTCGATGCGCGCCATCACGGGCGCGCCGATCAAGCTGACGGGCTCGGGCGAGAAGCTGGACGCGCTGGAGGAATTCCACCCTGAGCGCGTCGCCGGCCGTATTCTCGGACTCGGCGACGTCGTCGGACTTGTCGAGCGCGCCTCGGAACTGGTTGATCAGGCCGATGCCGAGAAGCTGGCAAAGAAGATGGCGAAGGGCCAGTTCGACCTGGACGATTTCGCCAGCCAGATGAAGCAGATCACCAAGATGGGCAGCATCTCGTCCATCCTCGGCATGCTTCCCGGTGGCGACAAGCTTGCGGCAGCTGCCGGCAACGCCAAGCTTGACCCCAAGATCATCGGCCGTCAGATCGCCATTATCGGCTCGATGACGTCGAAGGAACGCCGCACCCCCGAACTGATCAAGGCCAGCCGCAAGAAGCGGATCGCGGCCGGGTCGGGCACCACGGTGCAGGACGTGAACAAGCTGCTGAAACAGTTCGACGACATGTCGGACATGATGAAGCGGATGAACAAGCTCGGGCAGAAGGGGCTGATGCGGCAGGGACTTTCTGCGCTCATGCTCCAACAGAGACCGCCCCAGGGACGACGACACTAAGCATTTGCGTATTCGAACAACTGACGTGAACGGAGAATATTGAACATGGGTCTCAAGATCCGCCTAGCCCGCGCCGGTGCCAAAAAGCGCCCTTACTACCACATCGTGATCGCCGACAGCCGCAGCCCGCGCGACGGCCGTTTTATCGAGCGCGTCGGCAGCTACAACCCGATGCTCCCCGCCGAGCACGCTGACCGTATCCGTCTGGTGGGCGAGCGCATCACGCATTGGGTGGGCGAGGGCGCCTTGCCGACCGAGCGCGTGGCGAAGTTCCTCGGTCACGCTGGCCTGATTCCAATGCCGAAGTATAACGAGCAGCCCACGCAGTCTGCTCCCAAGAAGAAGGCGCAGGAGCGAGCCAAAGCCGCCGCGACCGCGGGCTAACACTTGACCGAGGCACGCATCCTGTTGGGCGTGATTGGAAGGCCGCACGGCGTGCGTGGGCTTGTGCATGTGCACAGCTACACCGCCGAGCCGTCCGACCTTGCGTCCTATGGCGTGCTCGACGACGATCGCGGGCGGCGCTTTCGGCTGAAATGGAAGACTGCGGGGGTGGCCGAGGTATTCCAGATTGTCGAAGGCAAGCGGGTGCCGCTCACCACTCGTGAGGCGGCGCAGGCTTTGGTGAACACGCGGCTTTATATTCCGCGTGAGAAACTGCCGCCGCCGGGCGAGGAGGAGTTTTACCTAGCCGACCTGATGGGCCTTGAGGCGATCGATTCCGAGGGCCGCGTGCTCGGCCGCGTCGACACCGTGCACGACTACGGCGCCGGCACGAGTTTAGAAATCGGCCGGATCATCTTGCCGTTCACCAAGGCCTGCGTGCCGGTGGTCGACATCGGGGCCGGCCGCATCACCGTGGTGCTGCCGCCAGAAGTGGTCGTCGAGCCAGAGATGGCGGTAGAGACGGAAGTCGCCGAATGACCTGGCGTGCCACCGTCCTCACGCTGTTCCCCGAAATGTTTCCAGGCCCGCTCGGTCAGTCCCTTGCCGGCCGTGCGCTCGAATCCGGAAGTTGGTCGATTGACGCGCGCAACATTCGTGATCACGCCAGCGGAAAGCACCGCAATGTCGACGACGCGCCGTTCGGTGGCGGCGCCGGCATGGTGTTGCGGGCGGACGTGCTGGATGCCGCAATTGCAGATTGCGCCGACGATCGTCCGCTCGTGGTGATGACCCCGCGGGGCCGTCCGCTGACGCAATCGGTGGTGGCCGATCTGGCAGCCGGCCCTGGCGTAATCGTGCTATGCGGCCGTTTCGAGGGCATCGACCAGCGCGTGATCGAATCCCGGATGGTCGCTGAGATCAGCGTCGGCGACTACGTGTTGTCTGGCGGCGAGACGGCGGCCTTGGTGCTGCTTGATGCCTGCGTGCGGCTGCTGCCCGGCGTGATGGGGGCGGCCGAAAGCGGCATCGACGAAAGCTTCGCGCACGGATTGCTTGAATACCCGCACTACACCCGGCCCGCCGACTGGTGCGGCCGGGCGGTGCCTGACGTTTTGTTGTCGGGCAACCACGAAGCCATCGCCGCCTGGCGTGCACGGGCGGCCCGAGAGATCACGCAGGAGCGCCGCCCGGATCTCTGGGCCGCCTATCTTGCCGAAACGCAACCGAATACGATCAAGACAAAAGGATCCGCATCATGAACATCATCCAACAATACGAGGCTGACACGGTCGCCAAGCTTTTGGCCGAGCGCCCGGTTCCAAAGTTCCAGCCCGGCGATACGCTGCGCGTGGCCGTGAAGGTCGTCGAAGGCGAACGCACCCGCGTGCAGAACTTTGAAGGCGTGTGCATCGCCCGGTCGAACAAGGGCCTGAACAGCAATTTCACTGTTCGGAAAATCAGCTACGGCGAGGGCGTCGAGCGGGTGTTCCCGCTATATGCGCCGACCATCGCCGAGATCGCCGTTGTGCGTCGTGGCGACGTGCGTCGCGCAAAGCTGTATTACCTGCGTGGCCGCAGCGGCAAGTCGGCTCGCATCGCCGAGCGCGCCCGTGACGTTGTGAAGGACGTGACGCCTGCCGCCGAATAACCGCCGTGGGGTGGACGAAGTCCACTGACTGGAAGCCCGGGAGACATAAATGATGCAGGCAAATAAAAGAACGTTGTTCGACAAGGTGTGGGATGCCCACGTGGTCGAAAAACTTCCGGATGGCACCTGTGTCCTTTATATCGACCGGCATCTTGTTCATGAAGTGACCAGCCCTCAGGCCTTCGAAGGCCTGCGGGTCTCTGGCCGGACCGTCCGCCGGCCCGATGCCACGATTGCGGTGGTGGACCATAATATTCCGACATCCGATCGCAGCCTGCCGATCCTGGAAGAGGAAAGCCGCATCCAGGTGGAAACCCTGGAACGGAATGTGGCCGATTTTGGCGTGCCGTATTTTCCGGTGCGCGATGCGCGCCAGGGCATCGTGCATGTGATTGGCCCAGAGCAGGGCATTTCGCTGCCTGGCTTCACCATCGTTTGCGGCGACAGCCATACGTCCACGCATGGGGCGATGGGCGCGCTGGCATTCGGCATCGGCACCTCTGAAGTCGAACACGTGCTGGCGACGCAGACGCTGCTGCAAAAGCCCGCAAAAAACATGCTGGTGCGCGTCGACGGCACGCTGCCGCCGGGATGCACGGCGAAAGACGTCGTCCTCACCATCATCGGCACGATCGGCACCGCCGGTGGCAACGGCCATGTGATCGAGTTCGGCGGCGAGGCCATTCGTGCGCTGGACATGGCCGGCCGCATGACGGTCTGCAACATGTCCATCGAGGCCGGCGCCCGGGCCGGCATGATCGCGCCCGATGACACCACCTTTGCCTACATCAAAGGCCGCCCGATGGCGCCGCAGGGCGAAGCGTTCGAGCATGCTTGCGACTATTGGCGCACGCTGCCATCCGATGAAGCTGCGGTCTATGACAAGACCGTAGTGATCGACGCTGCCACTATCGAGCCGCAGGTCACCTGGGGCACCAATCCGGAAGCGGTGGCGGGCATCACCGCGACCGTGCCCGACCCCGATTCCGAGCCGGACGAAGCTAAGCGCGAGCAGCTCCGCCGCATGCTGAGCTACATGGACCTGACGGCCGGGCAGAAGATGACCGACATCAAGGTGGACGTGGTGTTTATCGGCAGCTGCACGAACTCCCGCATCGAAGACATGCGCGCCGCTGCCGCTGTGGCCAAGGGCCGCCACGTGGCACCGGGCGTGCGCGCGATGGTGGTGCCGGGCTCCGGCCTCATTAAGCTGCAGGCGGAAATCGAAGGCTTGCACACCATCTTTCTCGACGCCGGCTTCGAATGGCGTGAGGCCGGTTGTTCGATGTGCCTTGGCATGAACCCCGACCGACTGACGCCAGGGCAACGCTGCGCAAGCACGTCCAACCGCAATTTCGAGGGCCGTCAGGGCCCTGGCGGACGGACGCATCTCTGCTCGCCGGCGATGGCGGCCGCAGCAGCCGTAACGGGCAAGCTTACCGATGTCAGGGAGCTCGTCTGATGCTAGCCTTCACAACATTGACGGGCGTGGCAGCACCTTTGCCCTTGGCCAATGTCGACACCGATAAAATTATCCCGGCCCGTTTCCTCAAGACCATCAAGCGCACCGGCCTGGGCGTGCATCTGTTCGACACGCTGCGCTACGACGAAACCGGTGCCGAACGGCCAGATTTCGTGCTGAACCAGCCGGCCTATCGCCATGCTGAAATCCTCATCGCCCACGAGAATTTTGGCTGCGGCAGCTCACGCGAGCACGCACCCTGGGCGCTGCTGGATTTCGGCATTCGCTGCGTCATCGCACCTGATTTCGCCGATATCTTCCATGCCAACTACTTCAAGAACGGCATCCTGCCGGTGCGACTTTCGCGCGAGATCTGCGACACGCTCATTGAAGACGCCAAACTCGGCCGCAACGCCCGCGTCACGATCGATCTTGCACGCCAGGTCGTGGTGCGCCCGAACGGCGAGAAAATCCCGTTCGAGATCGACGCCTTCCGCAAAAACACCATGCTCAACGGCCTCGACGATATTGGCCAGACCCTGATGCACGCGCCTGCCATCGATGGTTTCGAGTCACGGGAAAAGACAGAAAAAAACTGGATGCCCGTCGTCACGGTCGGCTGAACAACCAAGCGGAGGCCAGGATGGCATCGAATAAGAATCTGCTGATGCTGCCGGGTGACGGCGTCGGCCCTGAAGTCATGCACGAGGTGAAGCGGTTGATCGACTGGATGGCGCGCAGGCGTCAGATATCGTTCAACATCACCGAGGATCTCGTCGGCGGCGCCTCCATCGACGCGCGGGGCACGCCGATCACCAAAGCCACGGTCGCCGCTGCCAAGGCCGCCGACGCAGTACTGTTCGGCTCGGTCGGTGGCCCGCAATGGGACAAGCTCGGCTTCGACATGCGGCCGGAGATCTCCATCCTCACGCTGCGCCGCGAGCTGGGCCTGTTCGCCAATCTGCGCCCCGCCATCGTGCTGGAGCCGTTGGTTACCGCCAGCACGCTGAAGCCCGAAGTGGTGCGCGGGCTTGACATCATGATCGTGCGCGAAGCCACCGGCGGCATCTATTTCGGCGAGCCCCGCGGCATCGAGACACTGTCGGACGGCCAGCAGCGCGGCTTCAACACCGAAAGCTATTCCACCCACGAGATCGAGCGCGTCGCCCGCGTGGCTTTCGACCTCGCCCGCAAGCGGCAGAACCGCGTGTGCAGCGTGGAAAAGGCCAACGTGATGGAAAGTGGCCTGCTCTGGCGTCAGGTCGTCACAGCCCTGCAGGCGCGCGAATACCCGGATGTCGAGCTGTCGCACATGTACGCCGACAACTGTGCCATGCAACTGGTGCGCAACCCGCGCCAGTTCGACGTGATCGTAACCGGCAACCTGTTCGGCGATCTGCTGTCCGACCTCGCCTCCATGCTGACAGGTAGCCTGGGCATGCTGCCCTCGGCCACATTGGGCGCTGTGGACGCCTTAGGGCGCCGCCACGCGCTGTATGAGCCCATCCACGGCTCAGCCCCCGATATCGCAGGCAAGGGCTTAGCCAACCCGCTGGCGCAGATCCTGAGCTTTGCCATGCTGCTGCGCTTCTCGTTCGATATGGACGAGGACGCCACGATGATCGAGCGTGCCTGCACCAACGTGCTCGCCAGCGGCCTGCGTACGGCCGACGTAATGGCGCCGGGCTGCGCCAAGGTCGGTACCCATGTGATGGGAGAGGCGGTCATTCGTGAAATGGATAAGCAGGCGGTGTAATTAGCCCTTGCCGGGCGCGCGGTCCTGTTCTAGATCCGCGCTGCTTGTTGCACCCGTAGCTCAATTGGATAGAGCACCAGACTACGAATCTGGGGGTTGGAGGTTCGAGTCCTTCCGGGTGCGCCAGTAACTTCATGAAATTGCAGGGCTTTTGAAGCCTATGTCGATAAAAAGTTGTGGGGCTTTTTATCGTCCCCCGCCATTTCCCCGTTTTGCCGACGACGGCTCTGAGCGAGCGCGAAAGCGGGCTGACATAGCGCAGTCGCGTGGAAAAAAGACTGCTCCCGAACCGGTTGCATAGCCGGGCTTCTTTCATGGACGGTCGTTGAGGCTGGCTGTCACCCGGTCGAGATCCTCTTGGTCCCAGGCTGCCAAGGATGTCCCTTTCGGGAAATACTGGTGAAGCAGCGCATTGGTATTGTCGTTGGAGCCACGCTGCCAGGGGGAACGAGGATCTCCGAAGAAGATACGCATGCCGGTTGTCTGCGCTATGTTGTGATGGTTCGTCATTTCCTTGCCCTGATCGTAGGTTAGCGTCTTGCGCAACGGTGCCCGGATGGCATTCAAGGCGACCGCATAGGCGCTGGCGGCGATATCGGCCTTACGCTCTACAATCGGCTCGGCGACACCTACAAAGTGCCTCTCCTGCCGCCTGAGTTGGCCACCTATCTCGTGGTGGCAATGGAGCTAACAATGCCGCCGCTGTTGGTGCTGGTGGGGCTTTGCCACTCGCTTTGCCGCGCTGGCGCTGTTCGGCATGACCTTGGTGATCGAGATCTTCGTCTTTCCGAAGGCATGACCGACGCATATCTGTTAGGCGGCGATGCAACTGGTGCTCATGGGCGGTGGCGCTGGACTACTCTCGCTGGATACACTCATTCCGCGCTGGCTCAAGCGGCCAGCATGAAGAGGCGGCATGCAACCTCATCCGTCGCGAACCGACTGATCACAGAGCGCAGAAGGAATGATTTGATGCAGACGATCTCGCGGCGGCAGATACTCGGTTCAGCTTCGATGGTGAGCATAGCGCCCTTGGTGATGTCTCGCTGAGCCGCTGCGGCAGAGGCTGGGCTTGACCTCCCCGTTCATTTTGCATGCGGTATTTTTCTCGGAGGAAACGCATCAGCCCAAGCCGCTCGATCCGCAAGCCTTCGTCAAGGATCCCTCGGCGCCGGGCGCGGTCGGGCCGCAGAACATCCCGCATGCTGCCGGCTTTCGGCCCGCATGGGTCGCCGGCCCTTTCGATGTCGAGGCTTTCAATGCGCAGGGCAAGAGCCTGGGTTTCACGCTCGCGGATTGGTTTGCTGCCAAGGGCTCCGTGCGGATCACGCCGTCCCGAACCGGCGCAAAGCTCAACTGCCATTTCACCCAGCTACGGCCTAACGGGGTCTACAGCCTGTTCGAGAACCACTTCGATCAGAAGCCTGTTGGTTTCACCCCCTCGGACGGCACGGGGAAAGGCAACAGCTTCACCGCAGATGCAAGCGGGAGTGCCGCCATCAGTCTCATGTCGCCACGGCCCCTGACTCACGATAACGCCGTATTGCTGGTCTATCATAGCGACAACACGGCGCACGGAGCTGACTGCGGCGAGATCGGGGTGACGGCGTATCATCAAATCATTGTGCGTATTCCGGCATGACGTCTGGGCGCGACAATTGGTTGAGACCGGCTTCGCTTTGATCGCAGCCTAGTGAAAGTCATCGGGGCCGGCTCGGCTGAACTGGTCAGCGTTCTCGACGCTGTTTCGAGATACATAACCGATCTCCGACTCGGTGGTAGCGACTTGAACTGCGCCCCAAGGTGGAGGGACCATTTGGATTGGTGTGGACTACACGTCGCTGCTGCTTGACCTGCACCAGCGGGATTGTCGTTCGCCAGCCTGGGATACCATCGCTCGAACAAGGGCCGGAGGATGCCGTCGAGGGCGCGGATGGGGGTTTGCAGCCTCTTCGCGTCGTCACGCAGGTCGTCGGCTTGCTGCCCGGCTCGGGGTGGCCATTGCCGTGCCGGTGCAGCCATTTGATCTGCTCCAGGGTGAGCAGCAGGCGCGCACCCTTGTCGGCGTCGTGATGGGGTCGCCGCACGATTTATCCAAAACCGCACGCTGAGCCGCTCGGGGCGAAAGGTATGTTCGCACGGCGGCCTGGTCGCGGTCGTGCGAGTTCGTTGAGCTGCTGAAGGCCGGCGGCGTCGATCTGGTCGTGGATATCCGCAGCGTG
>JAYTHH010000436.1:0-2848 GCA_043732745.1 Rhodospirillales bacterium | reverse complement strand
CGTTGGCTGAGGCGGAGACGCTGCTCGCTCGCCTGGCGGATGCCGCCCACGCCGATCCGCGCCTGCTGGAGGCCGCGGAAGAGAGGCTGTTCGCCCTGCGCGGGGCGGCGCGCAAGCACAACGTCCTGGTTGGCGATCTGCCGGAGCATCTGGCGTCCCTGCGGGCGCGGCTGGCGGCGCTCGACTCGGGCACTGCGGAAATCGGCACGCTGACCACCCGGATGCTGGCCGCCCGCGCTTTGTATGTCACGGCGTGCGAAAGTCTGAGCGCCGCACGCCGCACCGCAGCCCAGCGCCTCGAAGCCGCCATCGCCATCGAGTTACCACCGCTGAAGCTCGATCGGGCGAGATTCGTGGCAGAGGTGGCGCAGGTGCCGGAGGCCGGTTGGAGTGCCGCTGGTGCCGATGCGGTGCGTTTTCTCATCTCCACCAATCCGGGCCAGACGCCCGGCCCGCTGGCCAAGATCGCATCGGGCGGCGAGCTGTCTCGGTTGATGCTGGCGCTGAAGGTCGTGCTTGCCGGCGGCTCCGTGGTGCCCACCTTGGTGTTCGACGAGGTCGATAGCGGTATTGGCGGCGCCACGGCCGCAGCGGTCGGCGAGCGTCTGGCGCGGGTGGCGGACCGGGTGCAGGTGCTGCTCGTCACCCACAGTCCGCAGGTGGCGGCGCGCGGTACGCAGCATCTGCGCGTGGCGAAATCGGTGGGCAACCTGTTTGCCGAGACCCGCGTGGAACCGCTGGAAGGCCCGGCGCGTCGGGAGGAGATCGCCCGCATGTTGGCTGGCGAGACGGTGACCGAAGCGGCGCGTGCGGCAGCCGACAGCCTGATGGGGGTGCGATGACCGAAGTCTCCCTGCCTCACACCGAGGAGGAGGCCGCCACCGAACTGGCGCGGCTGGCCAGGCTGCTTGCGGAGTACGATCGGCGCTATCACGAGCAGGACGATCCGGCCGTGTCGGACGCCGAATACGACGCGCTGCGGCTGCAAAACAATGCCATCGAGGCGGCGTTCCCCAGCCTGATCCGGCCGGATTCGCCAAGCCTGCGTGTTGGCGGCGCCGCTGCCGGGGGGTTCAGAAAGATCCGCCACGCGGTGCCGATGCTGTCGCTGGACAACGCGTTCGGGCCGCAGGACTTCATCGATTTCGTGGAACGCGCACGCCGCTTTCTCGGAGCCCACGCGCCAGCCTTACGTTTTGTGGGCGAGCCAAAAATCGATGGGCTGTCAATCTCGCTCACTTATCTCAAGGGGTTGCTGCAGCACGCCGCCACGCGGGGCGACGGCAGCGAAGGCGAGGACGTGACGGCAAATATCCGCACCATCGCCACCATCCCGAGAAGCTTGCCCGCGCCTTACCCTGATAGCATCGAAATCCGTGGCGAGGTGTTCATGACCAAGGCCGATTTTTTCGCCTTGAACGTCGCCCAGCAGGAGAGGTCGGAAAAGATCTTCGCCAATCCGCGCAACGCTGCGGCCGGCAGCCTGCGCCAGCTCGATAGCGCCATCACCGCGTCTCGCCCTCTGCGGCTGTTCGCCTATGCGATGGGAGAGGCGAGCGAAAAGATTGCCGACACGCATTGGGACTATTTGGAGCGGCTTAAGGCCTGGGGCTTCGACATCAACCCACTGTCCACCATGCTCGACGGCGTCGCTCAGGCCGAGGCGTTTCAGGAGCGACTGGCCACCGAGCGTGCTGGGCTCGAATACGACATCGACGGCGTCGTCTATAAGATCGATGCCCTCGATCTTCAGACGCGGCTCGGCTTTGTCGGCCGGGCGCCACGCTGGGCGATCGCGTGGAAGTTTCCCGCCGAGCGGGCCACCACCGTGCTGGAGGACATCCTGATCCAGGTGGGCCGCACCGGCGCCCTCACCCCGGTGGCGGCGTTGACCGCGGTGGGCGTGGGTGGCGTCTTGGTGACGCGGGCCACCTTGCACAACGAGGACGAGATAGGTCGGAAAGATATCCGGGTGGGCGACACCGTGGTGCTGCAACGCGCCGGCGATGTGATTCCACAAATCGTGTCGGTTGTAATCGAGCGCCGGCCGGATTGGGCCGTGCCGTTCGTGCCGCCCACGCATTGCCCGGTCTGCGGAAGCCTGGCGGTGCGCCCCCCGGGCGAGGTGGTGCGGCGCTGCTCGGGCGGGCTGATCTGTGCGGCGCAGGCCGAGGAGCACCTGATCCACCTCGCCTCGCGCGGGGCCTTCGACATCGAGGGGCTCGGCGAGAAGACGGTGCGCAAGTTCTTCGCCGACGGACTGATCCGGCATCCCGCCGACATTTTCAAACTGGGCAACCACAAGGAGGCGATCGCCACGCGTGAGGGGTGGGGCAAGCTCTCGGTTGACAGGCTGATCGAGGGGATCGAGGCCAGAAGAAATATCCCGCTGGAGCGGTTCATCTTCGGGCTGGGCATAAGGCGGATCGGCGAGGCCAACGCGAAGCTGCTGGCCCGGCATTATGGCAATTTCGACAACTGGCGGACACAGATGCTGGCGGCGGTGCTGATCGGCTCCGAGGCGCGTAGCGATCTCGGCAGCATTCTGCGGATTGGCCCTGCGATCGCGACCGAGCTGGCGGAATTCTTTGCCGAGAAGCGGAATGTCGAGACATTGGATGCACTGGCGGACGAGCTTCGCATCGCCGATGCGGAGGTGGTCGAGACCAGCAGTTCCGCCTTGTCCGGTAAATCGGTCGTGTTCACTGGTACGCTGGCCACGCTGTCACGCCCGGAGGCCAAGGCGCTGGCCGAGCGACTCGGCGCCAAGGTGGTCGACAGTGTGTCGAAGAAGACCGACCTGGTGGTGGTCGGCGCCGATGCCGGATCGAAGGCCCGCAAGGCCGCC
>JAYTHH010000435.1:0-9483 GCA_043732745.1 Rhodospirillales bacterium | reverse complement strand
TCCACGAGGATCGGGTGTGGGGTGCGCGGGCCAGCCAGCGTGTACTGCGTCACCGGCATGGCGCCCTGGTCGTCGTCAGCCAGGCCCAGGCCGCGCTGGCGGCCGCCGGTGAGCTCGACATAGACTTCGGCCAGCAGCTTGCAGTCGAGCAGCGCGTTGTGGGTGGTGCGGGTCGATAGGTCGATGTCGAAGCGCCGGCACAGCGCGTCCAGGCTGTTGGGCATGCCGGGGAAGCGCGTTTTTGCCAGGGCCAGCGTGTCGATCATGCGGGCGCGGTCGAGCTTGGGCAGCCCTGCGCGGGCAAACTCGGCGTCCATGAAGCCGAAGTCGAAATTGGCATTGTGAGCGATTAGCCTGGCGTCACCGATGAAATCCAGAATGTCCTGTGCCACGGTGGCGAACAGCGGCTTGCCCTCGAGATCGCCGATCAGGATGCCGTGCACACGGGAGGCTTCAGACGGGATGTCCCGCTCGGGGTGGATCAGGCGATGGAAATGCCGGTCGGTCGGCAGATCGTTGATCAGCTCGATGGCGGCGAATTCGATGACACGGTCGCCGGTCAGCGGGTCCAGGCCAGTGGTCTCGGTATCGAACAGGACGGAGCGTTCGGTGCCGAACGAAGACGTGTCCAGGCTCATTCCATTCTCTTTTGCTTGCGATGGTGGCGCGCAGACATCTCCTCCAGGTCGAATTCCTGTTCGAGCGAGTGGAGCCCGCTGTCGTGGATAGCACCCTTCTGGTGGGGCTTGCAGTAGCTCGGGTGCACAGAACGGCCTCAGACGCCGATCGCCTCACTGCTGATATACAATGCACAGGCCGTCAACAGGCTGACGAAAATTGCGGTTGTGTGGATTCACAGGCACCGCATCTGGCGCTCTCGGTGAGGCTGGAATGGAATGGCAAAAAATTGGTTCGGGGCCGAAGATACGCCACCGAACCTTTCGGCGAACCGGGCGCCCTGGTCAGGGTGGTGTCGCTGTGGATGACGGATTTCGCGGACCACATCCCCGCCGCGGCGTCATCCATGCGGCCGCTGATGAATTTTGCCAAGACGCATGGGTTGCACCCAAAGTTGGTCGGGCAGATCTGGACCTTCGCGGCGGGCGGCAAGCTGTTCGCCTACCAGAACGCGGTGCTCGAGGTGTGGTTCTCGTTCGGCTATTTCCGTGGCCGCGACCTGATCCGGCTGGACCTGTTGCTCTGCATCGCGGAATTCATCTTTCTGGTGCCGACGGTGCTGTTTTACTGGCAGCTGCTCGGGCTCCAGTAAGGCCAATGATGTAACGCCTGAGCTGGCGCAGCGCGTGGTGGCGGGACAAGCCGGTCTGGATCACCCGGTCGGCCCGGTGCCGCTTTTCGAGGTCCGGAGTCTGGCGGGCAATGATGGCGGCGATCTGCACGGGGCTCATCTTGCGGCGCCGGCCAACGCGCTGCATCTGCACCGCCCGAGGTGCTGACACGACCACCACCTCGTCGACGCGGCCTTCGCCGTGGGTTTCGAACAGCAGCGGAATGTCCAGCACAGCGGCGCGGGCGCCGGACGCGCGGGCGCGGGCGAGGAAGCGGCGTTCCATCCGGCGCACCATCGGGTGCAGGATGGATTCCAGGGCTTTCAGCGCCGTGGGGCTGCTCAGCACAATTTGGCGCAAGGCGGCGCGGTCCAGCACAGCCTGCACGACCGTGCCGGGAAATGCCGCCGCGATCGCCGGCAGCGCGCGGCCGTTTGGTGACTGAAGCGCATGCACCGCGGCATCGGCGTCGAACACCGGAATATGGGCACGCCGAAACGCGGCGGCTGCGGTGGATTTGCCCATCCCGATGCCGCCGGTGAGGCCGATGATCTTCATTTCGGGGGAAACACGGTTCGGTCTTTCCACAAATCACGGAAGTGACACAGTCGGGTGAGCCACCGGAAGGCTAGAGGGAGGAAGGATCATGTCAATGCAACCAATTCCCTGCCCAAACCAATCCGGCGTCTCCGTGCGGCTGGTCGATGTCAGTCGCCGGCGTTCCTGCTACTCCAGCGGCAGTTCGTTGCCAGCTTCATGCGCGCCGGCATACGGTGATCGAAACTACGGAGCGTTCCATGTCCGCTTATCTGATCGCCAATGTCACCGTCACCGATCCCGCCGCCTTTGCGCAGTATGGCGCTGAAGTTCCGGCGGTCATCGCGCGCTTTGGCGGGCGCTATCTCGTTCGCGGTGGTGCGGTCGAAACGATGGAAGGCGAGCCGGGTCTGAACCGCGTGGTCGTGGTGGAATTTCCGACGATGCAGGCGGCGCGGGATTTCTATCACAGCGCGGATTATGCGCCGCTGATCGACCTGCGCAGCAGCGCCTCCGTGGGCTCGCTGGCGCTGGTCGAAGGGTATGTTGGCTGATTGCATCGCTGGGTTGGTGGATTTCATCCACCCTGCGATTGTGGTTTCCTGGGGATTTCTGATGACTGATCTTGCTGCGCGACTTGATGCTGCCGTTCGTCTGGCGACCGAGGCGGGGGAGTTGGCACTGCGCATGCGGCCGGCGCCCGGTGCTGCCATAGCGAAGCTCAAGGGTGCGCAGGATTGGTTGACCGAGGCTGATGGCGCGGTCGAGGCGTTTCTGGCGACCGAGCTGGCGAAACTGTTTCCCGAGGATGGTTTTCAGGGCGAGGAAACCGGCATGGGCCGGCCAGGCGTTGCCACCTGGGTAGTGGACCCGATCGACGGCACGTCCAACTTCGCCCGCGGCGCCACGCGCTGGTGCGTGTCGCTGGGGCTGATCGAGAACGGCGAGGCGGTGGTGGGGGTGCTGGTGGCACCGGCGCTGGGCGAGGTGTTCGCCGCCCGCCGCGGCCACGGCGCCACGCTCAACGGTGCGCCCATCCACGTCGCCACCACCGATGACGCCCGGCGCGGGATGATCGAGGTGGGCTGGTCGCCGCGTCGGCCGAACAGCGTGTATCAGGCCATCGTGGCGCATTTCATGGCTGCGGGTGCCATGGTCCGTTCGGGCGGATCGGGCGCGATGGGGCTTGCCGATGTCGCGGCGGGGCGGATCGACGGCTATGTCGAAGCGCATATCAATCTGTGGGATGTGGCTGCCGGGCTTTGCATCCTGGCGGAATCGGGCGCCGCGGTATCGCCGTTCCTGGCAGACGCAGGCCCGATCGAGGGCGATGCGATCCTGGCCGCAGCACCAGGATTGTGGCCGCTGGTGGCCCAAACACGGGCGCTGATGGAGTAGTATGCGGGAACCCTGAGACGACGCTGCGCTTATTTCGCACGGTGGCCGGGTCCGGGTTGCGGATCCCTACCGTACACGTCGATGGAACCGACGATCCATGCAATATGCGCCACGCCCATTTTTGCCTTTGTCGGCCCTTGCGGTCTTCGTGCTCGTTTCGTTGGGCGGATGCAGTTCCATTTTGACGGAATCGGCAAGCGCGGGCGCCGGCATTACCGCGGCCGCGGTTTCGCGGGCCTTCACCAAGAGCGGCGCCATCACGGCTGGCATCGGCGTGGGCGCCCAGGCGGCGGCGCGGGCCGGCGTGCAGTATCTTGAAAAACGCGTCCATCGCGAAGAACAGAACGTTATCGCCGAGATTGCTGGTCCCTTGCCTTTGGGGACGGTGGCGCCCTGGTCCAGCGTTCACGGCATTCCGATCGAGCCGGACAACCAGGGTGAGGTGACGGTATCGCGCATCATCACGACTGGCGCCCAGGGCACGCGTAGTGCCGGCCTGACATGTAAGGAGATCGTGTTCTCCATTGACACGGACGAGGACCACGTGCCCCAGCGGGCATTCTATACGGCGGCGATCTGCCGCGATGGCGTGGTGTGGAAATGGGCCACGGCAGAGCCGGCGACGGAGCGCTGGGGCTCGCTTCAGTGAAGGTCGCGAAAGCTGGGGCCTGCCTGGCGACTCTGCTGCTGTTGTCCGGCTGCAAATCCATCGGTGCCATCAGTGGTGCCGCCGTGGGCATCGCCACCGGCACCGGCACCACCAACCCGTTGTTGGGCTATGCCGCCGCCGTCAGTACCCAGGCGGCGGTGGACGCGCTGGTCAATTACATTGCCCGCAAGCGCCAGCAGGGCGAGCAGGACGAGATCGCGGCTTTGGTGGGCTGGCTTGCGGTGGGCGAGACGGCGCCGTGGAAGATCGACCACGACATCCCCATCGGCAACGAGCATGGCGATGTCACGGTGGTGGGCACAATCGACAACGCGCTGGCGCCCTGCCGGGAGGTGATGTTCACGGTGGTGGATGGCGACACGGAGGATGCGGCACGCGGCGTCTATGTCACGACCGCCTGCGCGCAGGGTGGCCAATGGAAATGGGCGCAGGCCGAGCCCTCGACGATGCGATGGGGTTTCCTGCATTAACTGAGGTGTTTCAAGGCTGAAATACCAGGAAATTCAGGTGTTGACCGCACCTGCGATGACGCTTAACGGGCGACAGCCGATTGGTTGGGACGTCTGTCTGATGGTCACAGCCTTCGTCCCCGGGAATCCGGGTCTCCGCAACAGATTATAGGGATCACATGAACCCGCGATCTAGCAGTCAGTCCATAGACGGCTCCAGTAGACGCTTCGCGTCTGCCCGCTTGCCTATGGGCTGGTCCGTCGCCCGGGACGTGCATGTGTCCGCCGAGGTCTCAGCGATAGGCTGAGCCGCGACGGCCAGGCGCCCCCGGGTTTGAGCAACCAGCTTGAACCAAGGAGGCGCCATATGGCCGCCTTTCCCCATGCCGCTCGTTTCCGGTCCATCGGACGTCGCTCCGATATCCGCCAATTTTCCGCAGGCAGCGACCTGACGGCGCGTTCGCCCCGTCCGCGGGACGGCGTTCGTCCAATGCTGGTCACCGTTTGGACCATGGGCGCCGGCGGCCGTCTCGACTGCCACTGGGACATCGAGATTCCGCCTCGTCCCCCCGGCTAAGGCCCCTGCTGAACGCCGCCGCTCCTTATGGGGAGCGGCGCAATTCCTATGCGCGCCGACTCAGACTAATGACCCGGGACCACCGACATGACCAAAATTGCACCAGCCGCCGCCAGCACGGCTGTTCTCGACGACGTCCACATCGGCGACATCAAAGGTGCCCTCGGCACGATCCGCCTCGGCGACGACAGTCCGCGTCACGGCTGGCGGGCGCGCCTTGCGACCCTGCTCGCGATCGTTGGTCCGGGCCTGATCGTCATGATCGGCGACAACGACGCCGGTGCCTTCGCGACCTACACCCAGGCGGGCCAGAACTATGGCACCTCGTTGCTATGGACGCTGCTGCTCCTGGTGCCTGTGCTCTACGTCAACCAGGAGATGGTCCTGCGCCTCGGTGCGGTGACGGGCGTCGGGCATGCGCGGCTGATCCTTGAGCGCTTTGGCAAGTTCTGGGGGGCCTTCAGCGTCATCGATCTGTTCATTCTGAATGGCCTCACGATCGTCACCGAATTCATCGGCATCAGCCTGGCACTCGATTATCTCGGTGTCTCCAAGGTGGGCGGCGTGGCCGTTGCTGCCGTCCTGACAATGATGGCGGCGAGCACTGGGAATTTCCGGCGCTTCGAACGCTTCGCGCTTCTGCTGTGTCTGGGCAGCCTGCTGCTCGTGCCCATCGTTCTGGTCGCGCATGTTCCTGCCGGCCAAATCGCGCATGACCTGCTGATCCCAGGCCTCCCCGCTGGCAAACTGTCGGATATCCTGCTGCTCGTCATCGCCATCGTCGGCACGACCGTGGCTCCCTGGCAGCTGTTCTTCCAGCAGAGCTACGTGATCGACAAGCGGATAACCCCGCGCTTCATGACCTATGAGAAGGCGGACCTTTGGATCGGCATCGTTCTGGTGATGGTCGGCGCCATCGCAATGGTGGTGTTCTGCGCGGCGGCGTTCGATGGCACGCCGGAAGCGGGCAACTTCACTGACGCTGGTGGCGTGGCTTCCGGCCTTGCGAAACATGTCAGCCCGGTTATGGGCACGTTGTTCGCAATCGCCCTGATCGACGCAGCCGTCATTGGCGCTGCGGCGGTTTCCCTGGCGACCGCATACGCCATCGGCGACGTGCTATCGCTGAAGCACTCCCTGCATCGCAAGGCGACGGACGCCAAGGGTTTCTACATCGTTTATTGCAGCCTGATCGCCGTGGCTGCGGCCATTGTGCTGATCCCTGGCTCGCCCCTGGGATTGATCACACTCGGGGTTCAGACCCTGGCTGGCGTGCTGCTGCCCAGTGCCACCGTGTTCCTGCTGCTGCTGTGCAACGATCGGGCGGTGCTGGGTCCGTGGGTCAATGGCAAGTGGCTCAACCTGTTCACTGGCGCCGTCATCGCCGTCCTGGTGATGCTGTCCATCGTGCTGACCGCATCGGTGCTGTATCCGGACATCTCCGGTGAGCAGATCCTTTGGATTTTGGGTATTGGTTCGCTCCTGGCCCTGTGCGGCTTTGGTGTGAGCTTGCTGGTGCGGCGGGGCAAGGAGGCAACGCCCGACCATGCGAAGACGGCTTCGTCAGGAGCCGAAAAGACGCTGTGGCGGATGCCACCGCTGCACACCCTGCCGCCCTCGCAGATCACCCTGTCGAAGCGTATCTGGATGCTCGTGCTGCGCGGCTATCTGGTGGTGGCTGTCGGCATGGTTGTGGTTCGTGTGGTGCAACTGTCCATCGGTTAGGCCGTGTCCGTGCGTTTGGGTGATTGATCCAAACGCATGGACACCAGGCTCTGGGTATGCAGCATCGTCGTATGATTTCTGCACAGAACACGCGCCGGATGACGGTGGCGATCGGCTTCACACAGACCCTGGCCTGGGCCACCACCTTCTATGTTCCCGCCACAATGGTCGGCCCAGCCTCGGCCGATCTTGGCGTGTCCTCCACAATTCTGCTCGGCGGGTTTTCGCTGGCGCTTTTGGTTACCGGGCTGATGTCGCCCTGGGTCGGGCGGCGGATTGACCGGGTCGGCGGGCGTGGCGTGCTGGCGATTTCCACGGTGGTGACGGCGTCTGGGCTGTTTGTGATGGCCGCGGTGCCGCATGTGATCGCCTGGTATGCCGCCTGGATGGTGGTGGGGGTCGGCATGGCGATGGGCCTGTACGATGCGGCGTTCGGCACCATTGGCCGGCTGATGGGGGCCGAGGCCAGGCCATACATCGTGGGGGTGACGCTGATGGCGGGGTTTGCCTCCACGATTGGCTGGCCGATGGGGGTCTGGCTGGCGGCGCATGTGGGGTGGCGGGTGGCGTTGGGCGGTTACGCGGTGCTGCAGGTGGCGGTGCTGCTGCCGATCATTCTGATCTTTGTGCCGACGGCTGCTCCGGCTGAGCCGGCGACCTCGCGGACCATGAGCAGCGGCCGGGAGCCCGCGCCGCGCGCGTTTTTGCTGTTGGCGGCGTATTTTACGCTCCGCTCGGGGATCAACGCTGTTGTGATGGTGCATGCGCTGACCTTGCTCGGCGGCATGGGCTTCGGTGCGGCGGCCGCAGTGGGGGCCGCCACGCTGATCGGCCCGGCGCAGGTGGGCAGCCGGGTGATCGACTGGTTCTTCGGCCGTGGTCTGAACCCGATGGTCACCGGCGTGGTGAGCGCTGTGCTGCTGCCGGTGGCCACCGTGGCGCTTCTGGTGGGACTGCCGGCGGCCGCATTCACGCTGCTTTATGGGTTGAGCAACGGCATCCTCACGATCGGCCGCGGTACCTTGCCGCTGCACCTGTTCGGGCCGGAGGGATACGCCGCGCGCATCGGCAGGCTGGCACTGCCGGCGTTGCTGGCCTCGGCGGTGGCGCCGACGCTGGTGGCGCCGATGATCGAGGCGTGGCCGATGTCCTGGGTTATCGCGCTGCTTGGAGGGGTCAGCCTGCTGGCCTTGGGCTGCTTGATGGCGCTTGCAGCGCGCCCGACGTAAGCCGACGGATTGCGGCCACGGCTTCGTCGGAGGCCCATTCGGCGCCACCTTCCAGCCGAGCGCGTTCGCGGCCTTCGCGGTCGATGATGAGGGTGGTCGGCAGGCCCCGTGCGCCCCAGGCTCGGGCCGCCGCGCCGCGCGGGTCGAGCCAGATGCCCAGATGGCCGACGTTGTGCGCCGCATAGAATTTGCGCACTGCCAGGGCACTGCCACGATCCGAAGAAAGCGGCATCACCAGAATGTCGTCCTTGGCCAACATTTCGGCGAGCGCGTCGAGCGCCGGCATTTCGGCCACGCAGGGCACGCACCAGGTGGCCCAAAGATTGACGACCAGCCCCTTGCCTTTAAAATCGGCGATCGTCACCTGCTTGCCGTCCGCATCCGTGAAACCCTGCTCGGTGGCTGGCGCTGGCGGGTCGGTGATCACCAGGCCCTCCATGCCGCGCAGCCGCACGATCGGGTCCGGCTTTGGCGAGATAATGGTTTGGGCCGTGAGTTTGCGCGGCAGGGTTGCCGCCGCTAGGGTCGCGGCACCCGCGAGGGCCGACTTCAGCGCGGCCCGGCGAACGAACTTATGCATGGAAAAGCCTCCCGTGACCGATGCCACCGATGCGATCGGCTCGACCGATCTGCCGAACACCGAAGCCAACATGCAATGGGGCGGTCGGTTCGCCGCTGGACCATCGGTGGTCATGCAGGAGATAAATGCCTCGATCGGCTTCGACCGCAAGATGTGGCGGCAGGACATCGCCGGATCGCGCGCCCATGCGGCCATGCTGGCGCGGCAGGGCATCATCGAAGCGGCCGATGCCGAGAGCATCACGGCGGGGCTGGACCAGATCACCGCCGAGATCGAGGCCGGGCGGTTTCCGTTCACGACGGATCTCGAAGACATTCACATGAACATCGAGGCGCGGCTGACCGATCGCATCGGCGAGGCCGGCAAGCGTCTGCACACCGGGCGCAGCCGCAACGACCAGGTGGCCACCGATTTCCGACTGTGGGTGCGTGATGCGATCGACGGGATTGACGGGCAGATCGCCGATGTGATGCGGGTGCTGGCCGCGCGCGCCGTTGAGCATGCCGCCGATCCTATGCCGGGTTTCACCCATCTCCAAACGGCGCAGCCGGTGACGTTCGGGCACCATATGCTGGCCTATGTCGAAATGTTCGCGCGCGATCGGGGGCGGCTGTCGGATTGCCGTCGACGGCTGAACGAGTGCCCGTTGGGGTCGGCCGCGCTGGCCGGCACCTCCTTCCCGCTCGACCGTGAGATGACCGCACGCGCGCTGGGCTTCGACCGCCCCACCGCCAATTCGCTGGATGCCGTGTCGGACCGAGATTTCGCGCTGGAGTTCCTGTCTGCCGCCGCCATTTCGTCGATGCATCTGTCTCGGCTGGCGGAGGAGATCATTATCTGGTGCAGCGCGCCCTATAGCTTCATCCGGCTTTCGGATGCGTTCACCACCGGCAGCTCCATCATGCCGCAGAAGCGCAACCCAGATGCCGCTGAGCTGGTGCGGGCCAAAACCGGGCGCGTGACGGGCGCGCTGGTTGGGCTGCTGACCGTGATGAAGGGGCTACCTTTAGCTTATGCGAAGGACATGCA
>JAYTHH010000434.1:0-9485 GCA_043732745.1 Rhodospirillales bacterium | reverse complement strand
CGTGCTTTCCCACCCAGTTCGGCTGCGACCAGAGCGCCGCCGAGCATCGCGTCTACGACCCCGTGCGCGCCCGCGCCTTGCTCGCCGAGGCAGGATTTCCCGATGGGTTCGACACCGAGATCGTGTCGTATGTGCTGCCGCAATATGCCGAGGGCGTCGCCGCCAATCTTGCTGCGGTCGGCATTCGCGCAAAAATCTCGCAACTGCCGCTGGGCGAGGCAATCGCACGGGCTGCTTCCGGCACCGCGCCGCTGTTCATGGGCAGTTGGGGCAGCTACTCCATCAATGATGTCTCGGCGATCCTACCGTATTTCTTCGGCGGCGGAGACAACGACTATGCCCGCATCCCCGAGCTGGAAACCCTGGTTGAGCAAGGCGGCGCCACCAACAGCGCGGAGAGGCGCCGGCAATTCTACTCTCGCGCCATCCGCATCATCAGCGATCAAGCCCTGTGGCTGCCTTTGCATACCTATGTGACTACTTATGGATTTTCTCGCACACTCAGCTTCCGGCCGACCACCGACGAACTTCCACGGTTCTATCTGTCGAGTTGGCGTTAGCGTCACCTTTCTGATCCTGACGGGGACGGCCCACGCACAGCCAGCGGTGGGCGAGATGGCGTTGCCGGTGCAGCCGACCTGCCTCACCTCGCCGTTCGGCAATCGCCCCGCCCCGGGACCGAACGCAATCGGATTCCACAACGGCATCGATCTACGGGCGCCCGCCGGTGGTGCGGTGAGTGCCGTGGCGGATGGCCGCGTGCTGGGCATCGACCGCAAGGGCGCCGGTGGATTGGAGATCACGGTGCTGCACCAGGGCGCAGGCGGCCCCTACGTGGCGCTTTATTCCCATCTGGGCATTCTGGCGCCGGCCTTCGCGCAAGGGCGAAGCGAGGTCAAGCGCGGCGAGCGGCTGGCCCGCATCGGGCGGACCGGCGTGACCTACGGCACGCATCTGTTCTTCGAGATCAAGGCCGCGGGCAAACCAATCGATCCCGCGCCGCTGTTCCCGATCGCACCCTGCCCTGGGAAGGGCTGATCGGGTTTCCGACGGACTTGTCCTGCCGACCGATCACTTATACGACTTCGATATGAAATTTCTTCTCCCGCTGCTGCTTCTGTTGTCTGGCTGTGACGCAGGGGCCGGGGGTCCGGAGGCCTGCGCGTTGGTGCGCGAGACGGTGATTCCAATGACCTTCATGGGCAATCTGCCCACGGTGGCCGTATTGGTGAACGGCGACCCGGTCCAGCTCATTCTGGACACCGGTGCCAGCCACACCGTGATCACCGCAGCCGCTTTCAAGCGCCTGGGACTTGCCAGCGACTCCACGTTGCGCGGGTTTGCCACCGCCGTGGGCGGCAGCGGCGCCACACCTGTTGGCATGGTATCGAAGCTGGAATTGGGTGAGGTGTCGCGGCGCAGTCTCAATATCTTCGTGGTCGATATGCCAGCCATGGGCGGCGGTAAGATTGACGGGCTTTTGGGCAATGACATCCTGAGTGAATTCGATCTGGATCTCGATTTCAGGGCCGACCGTGTGACCTTGTATCGGCAGCGGCGATGCCCGCAGGGCCGGCCAGACTGGAGCGAGCCCTACGAAGCCCTGGCACGCCCGGCGCAGGGACGCGCGTTGCCCGCCACCATGATCTCGCTTGCGGTCGATGGCGTGCAGCAGAACGCGGTGGTGGACACCGGCGCGACCCGGACGGCAATGGACCGGTCGCGGGCTTTGGCCAGCGGCGCCACCACGGAAGGGCTCGCCATCGACCGCCAGGGCAGCATGCAGGGCGCCACGCTGAAGGCGACCAGTGCTGGGCTGCATCAGTTTACCAAGATGCAGGTAGGCAGCGAGACGATCCGAACACCAAAGATCGCCGTTACCGCGAAGGAAGGACAACTCGGCAACAGCTATTTCGGCATGCTTCTCGGGCTGGACTACCTGCGCAAGCGCCGCGTGTGGATCGCCTACGAGGAACACATGGTGTATGTGAGCCGTCCAACTCCATGAATGCCAACTCGATACGACCCCGATATGCTTACATGGAAGACCTGAAAAAACACCTTGGGTAGGTTTGCATCCGCCGAGGCGTGTGTTACGTGGGTTCCATGACGAATGCATCACAGATTATTTCTGCTGTAACAATCGCTCTCATGACAACCTTCGTTCCGATATCCAGCGCATCCGCTTCAGAGACCTGCGGTTCCATGCTGATGCCGGCCTAGGCGTTGAAACAGGTGGCCCGCGGGTTCAACTCGGATCACTCGGGCGTTGATCTTACGGCTCCTTACGGCTCTCCGGTTCGGGCGGCTGCAACCGGAAAGGTTGTTTTTGCAGGCAGTTATTTCGGATACGGCAATATGGTTGACTTGCTGCACGATGACGGCACAGTGACGCGTTACGCGCATCTGTCCGCCTTCGCGCGCGATGCGAAGATCGGCCATGCCTATGCCGTGGGGGAAAGCATTGGAAGCATCGGCACCAGCGGTCATGCGCATGGCGCACATCTGCACTTCGAGGTTCGCATTCACGGAGAGGCCATCGATCCGAAGCCCTTCCTGGCTTTGGCGAGTTGCCCGACGCAGCCGGGCGTGACCACCGAAGAGGCCAGCGCACACGATGGCCGACCGGGTGGCTTTTTTCAGTAGGTCAGGCGGCATCCGGCTGTCGCGCGAACACAAGTCGGCGCGGCCACCCTCCATGTTGAAAACGTCCAGGAGATGCCCGACCTACGGTCGCTCTTTGACCACTTTCAGGACGCCGGCACCGTAGCGCGCCAGTTTGGAGGCGCCGACGCCTTTGATCTGGCCGAGTTCGTCCTCACCGCTGGGGCGCATTGCGGCGATCTCGCGCAGAACGGTATCGTGGAAGATGACGTAGGGCGGCACGGATTGCGCCTTTGCCTCGCCGGAGCGCCATTGGCGCAGCGCATCGAACAAGCTGGTGCCCTCGGAATCGAGGCCTTCGGTGGCGGCCACGCGTGGCTTGCCGTCGCGCGGCGCGCTGCGCGTGCGGCCTGGTGCCGCCAGAATGTCGTCGCGCAGCATCACCTGGGCCTCGCCGCGCAGGATCGGGCGAGCGCGGTCGGACACGATGCTGACTGTGGCGTATTCGCCCATATCCACCTCCAGCACCCCACGCGCAATCAGCTGGCGTATCACGCCGCGCCAATAGTCGCGGCTGCGATCGGCGCCGATGCCAAACACCGACAGCGCCTCGTGCCCGAATTTGCTGGCGGCGTCGCTGGCCTTGCCCATCAGCACGCCGATCACATGCAGCGCGCCGAAGCGCTGGCCAGTGCGATGGATGGCAGAGAGCAGCTTCTGCGCATCGATGGTCCCGTCGAACTGGCCGACGGGGGTGATGCAGTTGTCGCAATGGCCGCAGGGCTGGGGCAATTCCTCGCCGAAGCAGGCCAGCAACTGGCGGGTGCGGCAATCCGCCGTCTCGGTCAGGCTGATCATCGCCTCCAACCTGGTGCGCATGGCGCGCTTCTGGCTTTCGGGGGCGCCGCTCATTTGCAGAAAATGTCGGGCGCGAGCGATGTCCTCGCCGCCATAGAGCAGCAGCGTGTCGGATATATCGCCGTCGCGGCCGGCGCGCCCGATCTGCTGATAGTAGGATTCCGGGCTGTCCGGCATGTCCAGATGCACGACGAAACGCACATCCGGGCGATCGATACCCATGCCGAAGGCGATGGTGGCGACCATCACGATCGGCTCGCCGGAGCGAAACCGCATCAGCGCGGCACGCTTGATGTCGGGCGCGATGCCGGCGTGGAACACCACCGCCGGATAGCCTTTGGCGATCAGCGAGGCAGCGATGCGTTCGGTTTTGGCGCGGCTGCCGCAATAGACGATGCCGGTCTCGCCCTGGTGACGCGCCAGCAGCGACAGCAATTGCCCGGTTTCGCCGATCTTGGCCTCTGCGGCGATCTGCAGGTTGGGCCGGTGGAACGAGGCGGCGAAGACCGCAGCCCCGTCCATGCCCAGCGCGTGCAGGATGTCTTCGCGCGTGCGCGGGTCGGCGGTGGCGGTCAGCGCCACGCGGGGCACGCCCGGGAAACGCTGGGGCAGCACCGCCAGCTCGCGGAACTCGGGGCGGAACTCGTGGCCCCACTGGCTCACGCAATGCGCCTCGTCGATGGCGATCAGCGCGATTTCAATGCGCTGCAGGCGCTCCATGGTGCCGGTGCTGAGCAGGCGCTCGGGCGAGACATAGACAAGATCGAGTCGCCCGCCGTCGAGCTCGCGGCCGATGCGGCGGGCCTCGTCCGGATCGACCTCGGAATGCAGCGCCGCGGCGGCCACACCGAGCTGGCGCAGCGCGGCCACCTGATCGTCCATCAGGGCGATCAGCGGCGACACGATGATGGCTGTGCCAGATCTGCACAAAGCGGGTATCTGGTAGCACACGCTTTTGCCGCCACCGGTGGGCATCAGCACCAGCGCGTCGCCGCCGGCGGCCACGTGATCGACGGCGGCTTCCTGCAGCCCGCGAAATGCCGGATAGCCGAACACCCGGCGCAGCATTTCGCGTGGGGAGGACGCGCCCTGCGTCAGCAGGAGGTCGGAGATGCCTTCGGGCAAAGCGGCTACTTCGTGCCGATGGCGATCACGACACGCCGCGACTCGATCCCAGCCAGGGCGTATTCGGTGCTGCCCAAGGCCTTCTGGTCGATGCGGGCAGCCGGGACGCCCAACTCCACCAGCGCATCCGCCACCTGTTGCGCGCGCAGGGCCGATACCAGCGAGTTGGCACGAGCGGAGCCCAGCGGGTCGGCTGTGCCGGTGACGATAACCGGGTCGGACGGTGCGGCCTTGGCGGCGTTGGCGGCGGCCTGGATGACCAATTGCGCCCGGCTGTCGAGCGCGCCGGACCAGGTTTCGAAGAACACCACGAAGTCGCGCGAAGGGGCTTGCGCATAGGCCGGGACAGCGAAGCAGAATGCCGCGGCAAGAATGCAAAGTCGGCGCATAGGAGATCCCTTTGGAAGCGTGTTTCTCAGCATAACTGCCTTTCGCCCCGCGGTCGCGTCAATCAACTTGAAGCCTGCGCGTGTGACCTGTCTGATGCTGAGCGACCCCGAGGCGGTGGGTGGTGTTTGGCCCGGGGTGCAGACACGTTAGAAGTCGCTCATGCAGATCACACAAACACACGCGAAGCCGATCACCCTTGATGACCTGCCCCTGGGGCAGAAGTTTTCCTGTGGCGCGTTCACGCTGACCGAGGCGGAAATCATCGCCTTCGCCAGCGCCTATGACCCGCAACCCTGGCATCTCGACGATGCTGCCGCGCGCCTGACCTATTTCAACGGCCTATGCGCCTCGGGCCTGCACAGCCAGGGTGCGGCTATCGGACTGGTGGTACGGGCAATCAGCGACGTGGCGATTGTGGCTGGCGGTTCGTTGCATGAGGCGCGTTTCTTCGTCCCGGTGCGGCCGAACCAGCCTTATGAGGTGTGCGCAACCTGGACCACGGCCCGGGCATCGGCCAGCAATCCGGCCCGCGGCGTGGCGTCGATCGCCATCGTGGCGCGCGATGCGCAGGGTGTGGCGGTGATGGAATGCGGCGTGACCTATATCGTGGGACGCTGATCGAACTGGTCGTTTCGGCCGGGTACCCGGCAGGATCTGCCTTCCACAGTTAAAAACTCCCCACGAAATCAATGGCTGTGGTCTGGCACGCGTCTCGCAATGCTGCCCCCGGTCATATTTCGGGAATACAGGTCATGTCCGTCAACACCATCAGCCACGCCGCCAATATCTGGTCCCGCGCCACGTCCGCGCTGTCAGCCACGCCCCAGGCGCAGGGGCTGGACGCCACGAAGCCGAATGAGCCGGGTGCCAGCAGGGCCAAACCCAATCAGGCCGGCGGCCCTCAAAATGGGGTGCCCACGCCGTTCCAGGCGCTTTCATCCAATCTGCAGTCGGCTTTAATTCAATTGCAGGCGCAAAAGACCGGGAAAGGGTAGCCGCTACCGCAGCAGCCACATCCCCACCGCGATCGCCGCCACGCCCACGAACAGCGCGGTCGAAAGCGGTTCGTGCAGCAGCAGCGCGCCGGCCGCGATTCCGAAGATCGGGGTGAGGAAGGTGAAACCGGAGATCTGCGTGGCCGGGTAGGTGGAGACCAGCCAGAACCAGGCGAGGTAGCTGACGAAGGCCACCACCACGCTCTGGTAGAACAGCGACGCCCAGGCAAAATGCGATGCCACCGGCACGTGGCCGAGGTCGCCCACGAACCAGGCTGCGAGCAGCAGAATGGGCACGGAACCGCAGGTCTGGTAGAACAGAAGCCCGGCCGGGCTTGTGCCGCGCAGGCCCGGGCTGGCCTTCACCAGCACCGTGTTGATCCCCCAACCCAAAGCGGCGCCGGCGCACATCACGTCGCCGAGCAGGCTGCCGCCGCCGCTCATCAGGCCTTGGGCGAACGCGGCCGCCACGCCGCCGAAGGCGATCACCAGCCCCAGTGCCTGGCGGGGCCGCAGTCGCTCGCCGGGCAGGAACAGATGGGCCCCCAACGCGGTGACGAATGGTGCGGTGTAGAGGAACAGCACCCCGCGTGAGGCGGTGGTCAGGCGCAGGCCGGGATACAGCAGGAGGAATTCGATGCTGAAGCACGTTGCGATCAGCAGCCCGGACCAACGCCCACTGCCAGGTGCGAACAGGCCGGTCAAGGCACCAGGTCCGTCTCGCAGGATGATCCACAGTCCCACCAGCGCAGCCGCGATGACCGACCGCAAAGCCGCCTGGAAGAAGGGCGGCAGTCCATCAGCCACCGCCTGCTTGATGGCCACCTGTTGCATCCCCCACAGGGCGCACAGGAATACCAGCAGCGCGATGGCGCGGAGATCGACCTTGGCACGACGCTCCATGACGGATGTCAGCGACCCTGAAACACGGCGGCGCGCTTGCCCAGGAACGCGGCCTTGCCCTCTGCGTGATCCTGCGTGAGGAACAACGCCGATTGCGCGTTACGCTCCCATTCCAGCGCGTCCGCCAGGCCGTGCGAGAGATAGGATTTGGTCATGGCGATCGGCAGCGGCGCGGCGTGGCCCAGCGCCTCGGCCATCGCCAACGCGGCTTCGAGGGCCGCGCCTGGTGGCACAACGCGATCGATCAGTCCGATCGCCTCGGCGCGTGCCGCACTCAACTTTTCGCCGTGAATCAGGATCTGCTTCGCCCTGCCCTCACCCACACGACGTGGCAACGTGTGCAGCAGGCCGAAATCGGCCACCAGCCCGATGCCACCGAAGCCCGCCATGAAGCGGGCATCGGAGGCCACCACCACGGTGTCGCAGCACAGCGCCAAGGCGAGACCGGCGCCCACCGCCCAACCTTCGACAGCTGCGATGATCGGCTTGCTGCTGGCGATCATCGACCGCACCAGCCGGTGCGTCAGGCGGAAGCGTTCGCGGCCGGCGGCGAGATCCGTCACGTTCATGCCGCTGATGTCACCACCGGCGCTGAAATTGCCGCCGCCGCCGGTCAGCACGATGCAGCGCAGGGTGGCGTCTGCTTCCAGACGGTCCATCGCCTCGGCCAACGCCGCGCGCATCGGGATGGCCAGCGCGTTGCGGCGTTCGGGATAGTCGAGCATCAGGACGGCAGTAGCGCCTTGGCGGGACTCAACGAGCATGGATGCGCATCAGAAAATAAGCTCCGCCTGTGTCGCCGCGATCAAGGCTTCCCGCGTGACCTGGGGCGCCATTTCAACGACTGCGAAACCTGCCTCCGTCACATCCAGAACGGCCATATTCGTATAGACGCGCTTGACGCAGGCCAGTGCCGTCAGCGGGTATCCGCAGCGATGCACCAGCTTGGGGCGCCCGTCCTTGGTGGTGTGCTCCATCAGCACCCACAGCCGCTTGGCGCCGGCCGCGAGATCCATCGCGCCACCGACGGCGGGTGCGGTATCGTTCTCGCTGGTCGCCCAGTTGGCGATGTCGCCGTTCTCGGCCACTTCGAACGCGCCCAGCACGCACAGATCCAGATGCCCGCCGCGAATGATCGCGAAGCTGTCGGAATGGCTGACATACGAACCACCCTGGCGCAATGTGACATGCTGCTTGCCGGCGTTGATCAGCCAAGGATCGGCGTCTTCCGGTGCCGGTGCGGGGCCCATGCCGAGCACGCCGTTCTCGGAATGAAAGATTACCTCGCGCTCGACCGGCACCTGGTCGGCTACCATCGTGGGCATACCGATTCCGAGATTCACGTACCAGCCTTCCGGGATATCGGCCGCGGCGCGGGCTGCCATTTCGGTGCGGGTCCAGAGCTTCATGCCATGGCTCCATTAATTGGAAAAATGCGGTCGACGAAGATTCCGGGGGTGATGATGCGCTCGGGATCGAGACTGCCCAGCGGCACCATGTGATGCGCCTGCACGATGGTGGTGGTTGCCGCCATCGCCATGACGGGGTTAAAGTTGCGGCCCGATTTGTTGTAGGTGAGGTTGCCCCAGCGATCCGCCTCCCATGCCTCCAACAGCGCCACGTCGCCGTGCAGCGCCTGTTCCAGCACCATCATGCGGCCGTCGATTTCCCGAGCTTCCTTGCCCTCGGCGAGTTTGGTGCCGACGGAGGTGGGCGTGAAGAAGCCGCCAATTCCGGCGCCCGCCGCGCGGATGCGTTCGGACAAAGTGCCCTGCGGCACGATCTCCAGCTCGATCTCGCCGGCGCGATACAACTCCTCGAAGATCACCGAGGTGGACGAGCGTGGGAAGCTGCACACGATGCGCGCGACCCGGCGCATCTCCATCAACCGCGCCAGGCCCACGCGGTAGGCGCCGGCATTGTTGGCGACGATGGTGAGGTTGCGCGCCCCGTGCTCGATCAGCCCATCGAGCAGAATGTCCGGCTGGCCCACGGCGCCGAAGCCGCCAAGCAGGATGACGCAGCCGTCTTTAATGCCAGCCATCGCTTCCGCCATCGAGCGAACGGTCTTGTCGATCATGCTATGTCCGCCAGTCCATTGTTCACGACGATGATATCTCGTTCCAGTACACGCGCGCGAAACCCGCCAGAGGACCAGATCTCGGTGCGAATGGTCTCGCCGGGGAATACCGGCGCTGAGAACCGCAGCGACAATGCCCGCAGACTTGCCGGATTGTAACCGCAAAGGCCGCGCAGCAAGGCATGAGTCACGACGCCCAGGGTGCAAAGCCCGTGCAGGATGGGGCGCGGGAAGCCGGCTTTCCACGCAACGGCAGGGTCGGAATGCAAAGGATTATCGTCGCCGTTCAACCGATAGATGAGCGCCTGCTCGGGCCGCGTCGGCAGGTCGATGACCTGGTCGGGAAACCCGTCCGGCGCGGGTGCAGCGGGGCGAACAGGGCCGGTTGCCCCGCCAAAGCCGCCATCGCCGCGCAGGAAGGTGGTGCTGGTGGTCGTGGCCAGGAGATTCCCCGCTGCGTCCGTCAGTGTCTTTTCGGAATAGAGCAACGCGCCCCTGCCGGCACCCTTGTCCACCAGGCCGGTGACGCG
>JAYTHH010000433.1:0-9541 GCA_043732745.1 Rhodospirillales bacterium | reverse complement strand
TTGTCATCACATAGATATCCCAGAACCGTCACAAGCTGGCGCCGACACGAGAGTGCCGTGCCCCAAAGATATCCGGTCGTATTTTTGGACGATCGCGTCCATCTGAGACGTGCGCATGTTCATCACAACTTATTTCAGCATGCGCAAGGTATCATTTCAAAACACCATCGTAAAACAGGCCAGACAGATTCACCCGAGTCGAAACTGCTGTTTTTAAGCTTTGGTTCCCCGCATGTTACACATTCAATTCGAGAATTTGTGATCCCGCGTTGCCACCTAGCCAGTCCGTCCTTGCGGGCCACGTGATCTACCAACAATGTTGCGGAATGAGAGGCTTACGACCCAACTTATATGGCATGATGGCCGAAAAGTGGTCTTTACGCAACATTCATGATGATGCTAGATACGCCTCGGTTGGAGGGCCTGGAGACGGTCAGAGGTCTTCTGACAAAAACACGCCACTTTATTCTGCTAGGTCCAAGACAATGGCGCACGGGTCCAGAGCTGTGTTGTCTTGGGGATAAGTGGGTATGCAGGCGCGTAGCTCAGTGGCAGAGCGCTGCTACAACATGGCAGAAGTCGGGGGTTCGACTCCTTCCGCGCCTACCGATCGCGTGAGATTTGTTTTAGGATGGATGATCCAGAGATGACACCCCACGCAGCATCACGGGTATTGCAGTTCCTCTTCGTTTTTGCCTTGGCTGTACTGGCCACAGCCGTGTCGGGATGCTCACGCAGTGCGGGCGTACCGGATGGCCCGCTGCCCGTCGTGGAGCGCGGCCCCGCCAGCCAGTATGTGATCGGGCCGGGCGATCGGCTGCAGGTATTTGTTTATGAGGCACCCAATCTGAGCTTGAGCGGCGTGCCGGTGCGGCCAGATGGCCGCCTGTCGCTCCCGCTAGTGCCGGATCTGGAAGCCGCTGGCAAAACGCCGACCGAACTTGCGGCCGTGATCACCGAACGGCTCAAGGAATACGTCAAAGAGCCGAACGTCTCCGTCATCGTGCAAGGCTTCACCGGCCCGTTCGACCGCCAGATCCGGGTGATCGGCGAGGCCTCCGAGCCGATGGCGATGGCTTACAGCGACCGCATGACGGTGCTCGACGTGATGATCGCCGCCAAGGGGCTGACCCGCTACGCCTCGGGCAACAGCGCCGTCATCGTGCGCCGCGCCAATGGCCGCCAGGAGACCATCAAGGTCCGGCTCAGCGACCTGCTGAAGGATGGCGATGTGACGCAGAACATCGACATGCAGCCGGGTGACACGCTTATCATCCCACAGACCTACTTCTGAGGATCTGACGGTATGGAAGGCTTGGGTGAACTCATACTGCGCAAGCTTCGCGCGGTATGGCAGCGCCGTTGGATGGCCCTGCTGGCGGCCTGGGTGGTGTGCCTCGCCGGCTGGTATGGGGTAATGACGATCCCCAACCAGTACGAGGCCAGTGCCCGGCTCTACGTGGATGCTGACGCCGTGCTGACGCCGCTGCTGCGTGGGCTTTCAGTGGAAAGCTCCGTTTCCAACGAGCTGGACGTGCTGCAGCGCACCCTGCTCAGCCGGCCCAACCTGGAAAAGCTGGTTGCCAAGACCGACCTCGAACTCACTTTGCAGGGCCCTGCGGATCTTGAGCGGATGGTGCAGCGCCTGACCACCGACATCCGGGTGGTGCCACAGACCCGCAACCTGTTCACCATCACCTACCGTAACACCAGCCCGAAAATCGCGCTGGACGTGGTGCAGACCATTCTCAACACCTTCATCGAAAGCAAAATCGGCAACAACCGCTCCGACATCGAGAACGCGCAGACCTTCCTGCAGGCGCAGATCGACAACTACGAGCGCCAGTTGCGCGACGCCGAGCGAAGGCGCGCCGAATTCCGCGCCAAATACGTCGATGTGCTGCCATCCGATGGCGGCGGCGTTTCGCGCTACGAAGGTGCCACTGCCGGCCTGCAGCAATTGCGCGGCCAGTTGGAGGACGCGCTGGCGCGGCGCACGGCGCTGGAGAAGGAATTGGCCAACACGCCGCAACTGCTGGTCACCGAGAATGAGCCCGGCTCGGGCGGCGGCGCCTATGTCAATCCGCGGCTCGCCGATGCCGAACGGCAATTGTCCGAATTGCAGCTGAAGCTGACCGACAGCCATCCGGACGTGGTTGCGCAAAAGCGCCTGGTCGAGGCGCTGCGATCCGGCAAGCTCAACGCGCCGGGCGCCGGCGCGCCGCGCGCGGCCACGCCGGGCCGCAGCCGCTCGCAGCCCAATCCGCTGTATGAAACCATGCGCACCCGGATGGTGGAAAATGAGCCGGCGATCGCCTCGCTGCAGCGCCAGGTGGGCGAGGCCGAGCGCGAGAAGAACCGGCTGGAAGACATCGTGCGCGGCGCGCCCGGATTGCAGGCCGAGTACATCAACCTCAACCGCGACTACGACGTGGTGCGTCGCAACTACGACGAGATGCTGACACGGCGTGAGCAGATGCGCATCGCGTCGGCCGCCGACACCGACGCGAACAAGGTCAAGATGCAGATTGTCGATCCCCCGCAGAAGCCGCAGACCCCGGTTGCCCCTAAACGCATCGTGCTGCTTTCGGCCGTGCTGGCCGCCGGCCTCGCCGCCGGCGTGGCGCTGTCGCTGATGCTGGGCGAGCTCGACAGCTCGTTCCAGAACATCGATGATCTGCGCATCCTTGGGCTGCCCGTGATCGGCGGCATCTCGGTCATTTCAGCTATCATGCCCCTGTGGCGGCGGGTAATGCGGGTGACCACATTCGGCACCGCCCTGCTGGCGCTGTGCGTGATCTATGGCGGGCTGGTCTATCGCCTGACAGCGGCGGGCATCGCATGACGGAGTCGGATAAAACAGAGGCTGGCAAAACGCCATCGTCGAAGATGGGCCATATGGTCGAACGTGCCGCAGAACGGCTCGGCGGAGTGGGTGACCTATCGTTGCCACCGGCGCCACGTCTGCACGTGCCATCAGCACCTTTGGCGCGCGCCCCTGCCCCCATATCTTCGGTGCCACCGGACTTTGCACCGCCTGTTGCACCGGCCTTCGCGCCGATCGAGCAGCCGAACCATGCGGGCGCCGAGGCTGCGGTGATCGACGCGATCGCGCCAAAGGAAGCGCCGGCACCCAGACCCGCCTTCCCGCCCCCGTCCCAATTAGCTTCCCCTTTGGCCGCGCCATCGCTCATCACGCGCAACGTGCCGGGAATGGTGAGCCTGGAAACCCTGTCCGCCGCTGGCCTCGTGGTCAGCGGCAACGTGCGCACCCGCATTTCCGAGGAATACCGCATCGCCGTCAGCCGCATCCTGCGCGCCACCCGCACCAAACGCGCCGGCGCCGCCGCGGGCGAACTGCTGATGGTCACCAGCGCGCGGCCGGGCGAAGGCAAAAGCTTCACCTCCATCAACCTCGCCGGCGCCATCGCCCATAACGTGATGCGCCCGACCGTGCTGGTGGATATCGACTTCAAGAAAAAGTCGATCAGCAACCAGCTCGGCCTGTCCGACCGGGCCGGCCTGCTCGACGTGGCATCGACCAGCGGCCAGAAGATCGAGGACCTGATCGTGCCGACCGCCATCGAGCATCTGTCGATCCTGCCCGTGGGGCGCGACAGCGGCGAGTTCGGGGATCTCGGCGATGGAGCAAGCCGGCGTCCGGTCAGCCAGGTGATCGAGCGGCTGGCCCGCCGGTTCCCCGACCACATCTTCATCCTCGACCTGCCGCCCTGCCTGTCCACCTCGGACCCCAGCACGCTGGCGCCGGTCGTCAACGAGATCATCATGGTGGTGGAGGCCGAGCGCACCCAGCGCAATGAGCTCGAGGCTGCTTTGGATTTGGTGAAACTGTGCCCCAAGATCACGTTGTTGCTGAACAAGATTCGTACCACGACCAGCCACACGTTCGGTGCCTATGATTATTACGGGTCGTATTCTTAAGGCCATGCGCGCGCCCTCTCCTCCGCCTTCGCGCCTGAACGGCGTCCTCAACCGGGTCGGCCGCGGGGCCCCACTGGCGCTCGGCCTATGCTTTGCGTTGCTTGCATCCGCACAGGCGCAGGAATCGAGCGGGTCGGGCAGTGCCGGCGGCTCCACCTCCGCGGGCGGAGGCGCCGGAGGAACTGGCACGGGCAGTGCCGGCTCAGCTTCGACCGCCCCCGTCAGCACCGGGGCGCAGCCTGCTGCAACCAGCGTCAACACTGGCCTGGGGCCTGGTAGCGGCTATACGCCGGGCATCGGCAGCGCCTCGTCCATCCTGCCGGCCACCGGATTCGGTGGCGGCGGGTTCGGCAACATCCGTGATTTCGTCAACACGCCAGTCTCGCGCGCGCGCAATCGCATCGTCGAGGTCAGCGGATCGGTTGGCGTTCAAGCCGGCTACAATGACAACGTGCTGGGCGCGCCGGATGCCGGGTCGCTGAAGCGGCAGGGCAGCTTCGAGACGCGTGTGACACCTGCCATCGTGGTGTCGGCCGAGGGGCGTCGGGTGCGGCTCAACCTCAGCTACAATCCCACGATCTTCTACTACCCACAGGTCGACAGCCAGAGCCGCATCGACCAGTACCTGAACGCCAACGCCACCGGCGAGATCATCTCACAACTGCTGTATCTGGATCTGCGCGCCTTCACCACGCAGACCTCGAACAGCAACGCCTATGGTCCAACCTCCACCAACGTGCTGAGCCGGCAAGACCGTTCGCAGATCACCAGCCTGTCGATCAATCCGTATCTGGTGCGCGACTTCGGCGGCCGCGGCACTGCGCGGCTGAGCTATAGCCTGGCCAACACCAACACCAACAGCACGTCGACCTCGCCGCTCTCGGTGTTCAACAACACCGCCAACGGCCACACGATCACCCAGAGCGAAGATGCCTCGTTCACCACGGGTGGGGATTTCGGCCGCTTCCAGCATACTGTGGCGGTCGGCGCCTCACAGTTCAGCGGCTCCGGCTCCACCCGCTCGGGCCATCGCAACCAGGCCACCTACGACCTCGCCTTCGCCTATAACCGCTTCGTCACCTTCACCGGGCGGGCCGGCTATCAGGATATCCTGTATTCCGGCACCAGCTTCAGGGGCGTGGTTACCAGCCTGCCCTACAAGCTGTCCGAGCCGCTCTATTCCGCTGGCGTGCGGTTGACACCCAATCCAGACAGCTCGATCGCGGTCAGCTATGGCCATATCGATGGCGGTGAATCACTGCAGCTCGATGCCACCTACAAACCCACGGCACGCATCGTTCTGTATGCCACCTCGTCCTCCGGCCTCACGACCGATGCCCAGCAGGTGCAGAGCTTCGTCGCCAGCTCGCAGGTCAACCAGACCGGTATCACCATCGATCCGCGCACCGGGGCGCCGGTGCAGTTCTCCAACACCACCAGCAATGCCAGCACGGCCAACCGGGTCTATCGGCTGACGCGCAGCTCGCTCACCGCAGCCTATTTGCTGACGCGTGACACCTTCAACCTGTCGCTGATCCGCGAGGAGCGCACCAATCCCAGCGGCGCTGTGGTGCTGCGCAGCCAGAACAGCACCAGCACTTACAGCACGGTGTCGTGGCAGCACGATCTTTCGGCCAGCACCAACAGCAATCTGTCGGTGAGCTATGGCGTTCAGGACCAGGCGGCCAGCCTGAACCAGCCTTCATCGTCCAATCCAACCATGTCGGTCACCGGCACGCTGACCCACCAATTCACCGAAAAGCTCAGCGGTACCGCAAATTATTCATTTTTCCGGCGCGACTCATCGCTGCAAACACAACGCCTGACCGTGAACGAGTTCCTGCTCGGACTTGTGCAACGCTTCTGATCGGCAAAACGGATGTATGAGCAGTACTACCATCTGAACGGAATGCCGTTCCAATTGACCCCCGACAGCCGATATTTCTTCGGTAGCAAGGGTCATAGCCGGGCGATATCACATCTGATTTACGGCCTGTCGCAGGGCGAAGGGTTCATCGTCGTCACCGGCGAGGTCGGCGCCGGCAAGACCACCCTGGTCGAACGGCTGTGGTCGCAACTCGATCGCGACACCTACACCGTGGCGCGTATCAGCACCACACAGGTCTCCGGCGAGGATCTTTTCCGCCTCGCCATGGCTGGATTCGGGCTGGAGGACGACACCCCCGGCCGCGCCCATCTGCTGCGCCGTTTCGAGATGTTGCTGCAGGAGCACCAGGCCGCCGGCCGCCGCTGTCTTTTGGTGGTGGACGAGGTGCAGAACCTGTCGATCTCGGGGCTCGAGGAGCTGCGCATGCTCTCCAACCTCACCGCCAATGGCGGCGCGTTGCAGACCATCCTGCTGGGCCAGCCGCAGTTTCGCCGGATGCTCGCGAGTGCGGATCTCGATCAACTGCGCCAGCGCGTGCTGGCCTCGTATCATCTGGGGCCGATGACCCGCGAAGAGACCCGCGCCTATATCGAGCACCGGCTGACCACGGCGGGCTGGACCGGCACACCGCATTGGGAAGATGCCGCGTTCGACACCATCTTTCAGTATTCAGACGGCATCCCCCGGCGCATCAACCGCCTTGCCTCGCGCGTGCTGACGCATGGCGCGCTCGATGAAACCGGCGAGATCACCGCTTCCATGGTCGAGGCTACCGCCGACGAGCTGGATCAGGATCTGAAGGGCATGGAGGGCGATCTGCCGTTGCCCCCCGTGGCTCCCTCGCCTGGTGGCGAACGCTCCGCCGAGGATAGCCGCCTGCTGGCAAGCCTGGCCTATCGCGTCGAGACGCTAGAGGAACGGGTGGGCAAGCGGGAGCGGCTGTTCCAGAAGCTGTCGGACGTGTTCAGCCCCGATCCGCAGCGCTAGGCGGTGCCACCCGTCACCAACGCGATGACGGTCGACGTGGAAGACTATTTCCAGGTTCAGGCTTTCTCCGGCGTTATTTCGCCCGATGACTGGAACAGCATCCCATGCCGGGTGGAGGAAAACACCGACCGCATTTTGGGACTTTTCGACGCGGCTGGGGTGAAGGCCACGATGTTCACCTTGGGCTGGGTGGCCGAGCGCTATCCGCAGATCGTCCGGCGCATCGTGGCCAGCGGCCATGAGCTGGCCAGCCACGGCTATGCCCATCAACGCGCTGACGGGCAGACCCCGGGAGCGTTTCGCGCCGATGTCGGCCGCGCCCGCCGGCTGCTGGAGGATCTCGGCGGCGTCGCCGTGGTCGGCTATCGTGCGCCGACTTTCTCCATTGGCGCGCGCAATCCATGGGCCTACGACATCCTCGCCGAGGAGGGCCATCGCTACAGTTCCAGCGTCTATCCGGTGCGCCACGACCTCTATGGAAGCCCGGACGCACCGCGCTTTCCGTATCGCTCAAATGGCGGCGCGCTGTTCGAGTTGCCGATGACGACGGTGCCGATCCTGGGACGCAACATCCCCTGTTCCGGCGGCGGCTATTTCCGGCTTTGTCCGTATGCATTGTTCCGGCGCGGTCTGCGCCGGTTCAATCGGGTCGAGGCGCAACCGGGCATGTTCTATATCCACCCGTGGGAGATCGACCCCGGCCAGCCTGAGGTTGTGGGCGCCCCTGCCCTTTCGCGGTTTCGCCACCGGGTCAATCTCAGCCGCACTGAGGGGCGTCTGGCGACGCTGCTGCGCGATTTTTCATGGGGCAGGGTGGACAATGTGTTCGGCCCCGCCATGGTGGCGGCATGAGTACGGGCAGCGTCTGCGAAGCGCTCGCCGATGCCAGCGAAGCTGAATGGGACGCGTATGTCGCGGCACACCCGGACGGTACGTTTTTTCATCAGGCCGCATGGCGCCGCGTGCTCGAACGCGCCTTTCGGCACAGGACGCATTTCCTGCTCGCCCGCCGTCGGGGTCGCGTGGTGGGCGTGCTGCCGCTGACGCATGTGAAAAGTGTATTGTTCGGACAATCGCTGATCTCGTCACCATTCTGCGTTTATGGCGGCCCACTCGCGGAGGATGCCGAGGCGCATGGGGCGCTGGCCCGCGCGGCTGACGCTGTCATGGCAAAGATCGGCGTCAAGGTGATGGAATGGCGGCCACTGGCGGCCTTGCCGGACGCTGAAGGCTGGCACGAACGCTCAGATCTCTATGTCACCTTTCGCCGCGCCATCGACGCATCTGATGACATCAACATGAAGGCCATCCCGCGCAAGCAGCGCGCCGTGGTGCGCAAGGGGATCGATCGCGGGCTGACCGCCACGGTCGATCGCGATGTCGCTGGCCTGCACAGCATCTATGCCGAGAGTGTGCGCAATCTGGGCACACCGGTTTTTGCGCGCCGCTATTTCGAAATCCTGGCTGAGGTTTTTACGGACAGAATGGACGTTCTGACGGTGCGCGATACCGGCACCTCGGTTGCCGCGGTCATGAACTTCTATTGGCGCGACGAGGTCATTCCGTACTATGGCGGTGGCACCGCGGCGGCACGAGGCTGTCACGCCCATGATTTCATGTACTGGGAGGTCATGCGTCACGCCGCCGCGCGCGGTTGCCGCATGTTCGATTTCGGCCGCAGCAAGGTTGGCACCGGCGCCTTCTCGTTCAAGAAGAATTGGGGTTTTGTGCCGCAGCCTCTGGCCTATCGTTTCCGCCTTGCCGACGGTGCCGCCATACCCGACCACAACCCGCTGAACCCGAAATATCGGCTGTTCATCGCGGCCTGGAAGCGTCTGCCGCTGCCACTGGCCAATCTGATCGGGCCGCATATCGTGCGCGGCGTGGGATGACATGATGAGCCAATCCGCCGTCACAATGACGTCCAAGACATCCCAGACACGACGCGGCCTCGGCCCCGCGCTGCTGGCGCTCGCCGTTGCAGTGATCGGCATCGGCCTGATCTTTGCCCCGGAGCTGCGCGCCGCCGTCGAGGTCTGGATGCTGAGCACCGCCTATGGGCACTGCTTCTTCATCATCCCCATCGCGCTCTATCTGGCCTGGGAGCGCCGACACGTCGCGGCCGCCACCCCGGTCGTGCCGCTGCCGCTGGCCGCCCTGCTGGCGCTGCCGCTGGGCGTGGTTTGGCTTGCCGCCGAGCGGATGGGCATCATGGAGGGCCAGCAGTTCCTGGTGATGGGTTTCTTTGAACTGGCCGTGGTCTGCGTGCTCGGCTGGCGCATGGCCCGGGCGATGGCGGTGCCGCTGCTCTATCTTGGATTCCTGGTGCCGGCCGGCGCCTTTCTGACCCCTGCACTACAGAACATTACCGCCGGCGTGATCACCACAGGCCTCGATATCATCGGTATTCCGTACTACGCCGACGCGCTGATGATCGAAATCCCCGAAGGTCGGTTCTTCGTTGCTGAAGCCTGCGCCGGGCTGCGCTTCCTGATCGCGTCGATCGCCTTCGGCGTACTCTACGCCTGCATGATCTATCGCAGCCCCGGCAGGCGCGCGATGTTCATCCTGGCATCCATCGTGGTGCCGGTGTTCGCCAACGGGTTGCGGGCCTTGGGCATTGTGGTGCTCGGCCATATTCTCGGCAGCGCGCAGGCCGCCGTGGTCGATCATATCCTGTATGGCTGGCTGTTCTTCAGCCTGGTTCTGCTGATTCTTATTCTG
>JAYTHH010000432.1:0-2883 GCA_043732745.1 Rhodospirillales bacterium | reverse complement strand
CATAACAATTGATAGTGTATCATTGGCTTGTGAGTATCACGTTACGACAGTAGACATATGGCGCTTTCCGCTTGGCGCAAGCCGCCAACGCGCCTCTTGGACAAGGACGGACGATGCGCAGCCACTTGTATGCCGGCCTTGTCTCGCTGGGTGCCCTTGCAGGGGCCGCGCCGCCTGCGCACGCCTTGACGTTCAGCTTCACCACCTATGCCAACGATACGCTGACGGCCGCTGAATCGGCGGCCTTCTCGACCGCGGCGCTGGCCTGGTCCACCGTGCTGACCGACAGGATCACCATCAACCTGCAGATCGGCTTCGCGTCGCTCGGCACCTCCCCGACCGGGGGATTGATCCTGGGCAGCACGCAAGCCACCGTGTTCGCTGCGCCCACATCGAGTGTCCTGGGCCTGCTGACGGCCGACGCGACCAGCGCGACCGATCGAATGGCGGTCGCCTCGTTGTCGACGCTGTCGCCGACCGGCAACACGGAATTGACGACGGCGCAGGCGAAAGCCCTCGGGTTTGTCGTCGGGGCCGGGATCGACGGCATCATCCAATTCTCGACCGACGTGACGAACTTCAGCGACAGCCGCAATGCGGACGGGACGATCGCCAACAACACCTATGACCTGATCGGCATCGCCGAGCACGAGATCGGGCATGTGCTGGGGTTCCAGTCCAGCTTCGACAACACGCCAAGCAGCGGCGGCTCGTATGGCAACCCGACCCTGCTGGACGATTTCCGCTTCACCTCGCCCGGGGTGCGCGCCACCAGCACCGGTGCGGCCTATTACACGCTTGATGACGGGGCCACCACGATCGCCGGCTTCGCGACCGGGGGCGCCAACCAATACCAGGCGAGCCACTGGCTGCAAGGCACGGGCGGCCTGATGGACCCGGCGGTTGCCGTCAACCATGTGCAAAACATCACGCAGCTTGATGTCACGGCACTTGATTCCATCGGCTACGATGTGGCGGTGCCGGAGCCGGGCAGCCTGCTGCTGTTGGGTGCCGCGGCGGCGGGCCTGATCGCCCGCCGCCGCACCCGCCATGCCGCGACCGACGTTTAGGCCGCCGCCAGGTAGTCCATCGCTGCGTCCACGCCGCCGCGCCCATGCGGCACGTCGTTGATGCGCAGGCTCATCTCCACGGCGCCAAGCGTGCCCAGGATCATGGGCTCGTTCAGGTCGCCGAGGTGGCCGATGCGGAACACCTTGCCGCCGAGCGGTCCCAGGCCGCCGCCGATGGAGACGTTGAACTTGTCCAGCGCCGTCTTGCGGACCGCGTCGGCGTTATGTCCCTCCGGCATCAGCACCGCCGTCACGCTGTCCGACAGGCGCGCCGGGTCCAACCCATAAAGCTGCGGTCCGGCATTGCCCGACCACGCCCGCACGGCCCGGCGCGCCGCCTCGGCCAGGCGATGGTGCCGGGCGATCACGGCGCCCAGGCCCTCCTGCTCGATCAGCCGCAGGCTTTCCTGCAAGCCATAGAACTGGCTGACGGGAATGGTGCCGACGAAGCTGCGATGGCTGCGCTTGGTCATCTCCGACCAGTTGAAATAGTGGCGCGCGCATGTGGCGCCGGCATGGGCGGCCATGCCCTTCGCCGACACGGCGGTGAAGCTGAAGCCGGTCGGCAGCATCAGGCCCTTCTGGCTGCCACCCACCGTGCCGTCGATGCCCCAATCGTCCATGCGGAACTCAAGCGAGCCAAGCGAGGAGATGGTGTCGACCAACAGCAGCGCGCCGTGCCTGGCCGCATCGATGGCGGCACGGATGGCTGGAATGGGGGTGGCGAGGCCCGTCGCGGTCTCGTTGTGGACGGCCAGCACGGCCTTGATGGCGCCCGCGGTATCCGCCTTCAGCGCGCCCTCGACGGCGGCCGGGTCGATGCCACGGCGCCAATCGGCCTTGACGACTTGGGACTTGAGGCCGAGCGCGGTCGCCATCTCGGCCCAGCCTTCGCTGAAATAGCCGCTTTCCAGCACCAGCACGGTATCGCCGGGCGAAAGCATGTTCACCAGCGTCGCCTCCCACGAGCCATGGCCCGAGGCGGTGTAGAAGAACAGTTCCCCCTTGGTTTGCAGCACGCTTTTCAGGCCGCTGACGGCCTGGTTGTAGACGGCGATGAACTCCGGGTCGTTGAAGTCGATGGTGGGGCGGTCCATGGCGCGCAGGACGCTGTCGGGGATATTGGTGGGGCCGGGGTTGCTGAAGAACTGGCGGCCGGTCTTGCGGGTCATGGCGGTGCCTTGTGGGATGGTGAAGCATGGACGCGTCGGCTCGGGGCGGGGAGGGCAGCACCGGACGGCGGCGGTGTCCAGTGGAAAGGCTGGTTGTTAGTGCCTCAGTTTGAAATTAGATGCGGTCAGCTGGCCTGCTTGCACTCGGCGCGCTTCTTATATGCTCAGTGGAAAGCACGGAGCGAATAACGTGCGAAAAGCCCATCCCGCCCAAGTCCGTTTGGAAGTCGCAAATTTTGCGAAGGAGCGCGGGCTCTTGAGGCGCGGGCATAGGCGGCATAATCGATGCAAATAGTCACCCCTGAATGGCTCTTTGAACGTGCGGGGATAGTGATAGCCGACGTCGTTGAGTGGGGGGAGAAGCCCGAGGAACGCGGTCCAGGGGTGTATGTGGTCACGTCCACGGTGCCTCCGCCCAACATGCAGCCGGTGGTCTACATTGGACGAAGCAACCGGCTCCGCCGACGCCTGGGAGAGTTCTATCGGCACGAGTATGGCAATCCCGCCCCTCATCGTGGCGGGCAAGAGATACTCAATCGCCTCGACGAGAAGAGCGTGCATTGGAGCGCGGTCAAAGCCTATGCAGATGCCGAACGGGCCATGTTGGAGGCGTTTGTAAAAGTCGTTGGATACCGCCCGTT
>JAYTHH010000431.1:0-9556 GCA_043732745.1 Rhodospirillales bacterium | reverse complement strand
TGGCTAGATGGCATCGAGTGGCGCCGGGCTGATCTTGCGTTCTGGGATGGGGCGCGGCTGATTGTGGGGGCGGTGCCTGTCTCGGACTTTTGGGCGGGCGAGGGATTGCCCAGAAGTCCGTTTCGGCGATGAGGTTAAAGCATCATCCGATCGGATAAAGATGCTCGATAAAACATAGACCCAGAAATTTTTCTCCGATCTCTATCGAACGGAAAAAGCTCTAGATGGTCATTTCCATGGTGTAGAGCCCTCCGTTGAAGCGGTCGGCGGCGTAAATAATGCGGTTCTCGTCAACATACACATCGTTGATCTGAATCGCCTTCTGCGCCTCGGCCGGGCCTTCCGGAACATAATGGGCGATTTCCTTCGGCTGGAAGGGATCGCTGATGTCATGCACGCGGACGCCACCGTTGAAATAGGTGCCGAACAGAATAGTGTCAGACCGAAACGACGGGCCGGGGCGGTTCTCGTGCAGGTTGTGTGCGCCATAGCGGCCGCCGCGATAAGCGTGTTCCTCGATCGGCGGCAGCGGAAGGGTGGAGATGGACACCAAATTGTTCTCCATCCGCGCATCCAGCAGCCAGACCAGCTTCGGCCAGTCCTCGCCATCATCGCGCACGCATTCGTCGGACACCACGATCAGGTCGCGATCGAATAGCGGCATGACGGTATGCGTAAAACCCGGAAACGGCGGATGCGGGTTCCAGTGCGCGACCATCTTGGGCAAAGACAGCTCGGATATATCAAGAATGATGGCGCCGCCGTCCAGGTATCCGACATAGGCCCTATCTGGATGATCCGGATACACGTTGGTGTTGTGGGCCCGCCAGCCGCTGTCGAATTTCGGATGGCGCGGCGGCGGTGCCGCTGTGTCGCCCACGGCCGTGCCTGGATACCACCAGCGGCTGATTTCCCGCGGCTTCGTGGGGTCGCTTACATCGATGGCGCGAAAGGGTTGGTCATCCAGCAGATTATGCGGCGTGAAATCAGGCGCACCGCCGGCGAAATACACGGTCTTGCCGTCAATGAACCACACCTGGTGCACACCGCGCGAACACGGGCCGGAGCAATCGAAAAAGCCGATGGCGCGAGGGTTCTCGGGGTCAGAGATGTCGAACATCTCGACCCCGGCTGGCTGCAATCCGTGCGTGCTGGTCTGGTATGCGACAGCCATCAGGTCACCACAGACCTCCAGAGAGTTTGAGCGGACGTTGCGATGCGGCAGTTCGGTCTGGCAGATGACCCGCGGTTTGGTGGGGTCGGTCACATCGACACCGGTGAAGTTCTTCGGCGCGGATTCATGGGCGAGCCAGAGAATGCGCCGGCCATTTTTGAGCTGCATGCTCATGCCTTCGCCGATGCCGCCGAATCCCGCCAGCCCATCATGGGAAATCAGCCGCATATTCAGCGATTCCGGTTGCACCATGGACGCCTTCTCCCCTCAATGATCTTGGCAACATGACGCAGGGGCCGAAGGTGCAAGTCAATACACAAGCAACAGTGCCCGTAACCGTCATTACTGGTTTCCTTGGCAGTGGCAAGACGACTGTGCTGAACCAGCTTTTGCGTGCGCCGGATCTCTCAGATACCGCTGTCATCATCAACGAATTCGGTGAGGTCAGTCTCGATCATCTGCTGATCGAACAGGCCATAGAAAATGCTGTGCTGCTCAAGAACGGCTGTATCTGCTGCACCGTGCGCGGCGACATCACAGACACCTTGGCCGAGCTGTTCCGCAAGCGGGAGAGTGGTGAGCTACCGTGGTTTTCGCGCATCGCCATCGAGACGACTGGTCTGGCCGAACCAGCGCCGGTGGTGCACAGCATCCTGGACAGCGGGCAACCCTGTCGGTTGGACGGGATCGTCGTCACCGTCGATGCCGTCCATGCGCGGGACCAGTTAGCCCGCCAGACAGAGGCGCAGAACCAGGCGGGCCTAGCCGATCGTATTCTGCTAACGAAGACCGATCTGGTGTCGCCGGCGCAGGAGGCCAAGGCGGAGCGTGCGATCCGCGGCTACAATAATGTGGCGCCTATTCTGACCGTGGCCCGCGCGGGCGTAAAGCCGGAAGACGTGTTCGGCCTGGGCCCGGAACAGGCAGACCAAGATAGCAGACTTGCGCGATGGCTGCTTCCGGTGGCCGAGGAGGATCACCACCACCATCGTGACCACCACAATCATCACCACGGCATCGCCTCGGTGGTCGTGCGCGCGTCACGGCCCGTTGCGGCTGCTTCCCTGACGCTTTGGCTCGACTCTGTTCTGTCGCTGCATGGCGCCAATGTGCTGCGCCTGAAGGGCCTGGTTTCGCTGGAAGGCGAACAACGTCTGCTGGTCGTCCAGGCGGTGCATCACGTGCTGCACCCGTTCGTATGGCTTCCTGAGCCGGCGCGGCGCGCGCGCGGGGAAGGCGGGACGGAGATCGTGGTGATCCATCGCGGCCTGTCCGCACGCGGCCTACAGGCCAGTTTCGACGCGGCGATGGGCCATCAGTTGCTTTTGGTGTCGGCGATAACCGGCAGAAAAACATCGCTGTAAGACGCAGGCACGCGCCTCAGGCCGCCCATGCGCCCCATGAAGTTTGCCGTGGCCTTCACGCCGCTGACCTCCACGCCGAAATCGTCTTTCTCCGATTTCAGCAGCGCCGTCACCCGGGCCACGTTCAGCACCTTTGATGGCTCAACCCTCAGATAGATCTCGGCAGCCTTTTCGGGATTGTTGCGGATCACATCACCGGCTTCCCGCAAGGCCTTCACCATTACCTCGCCCATTTTCGGATTGGCGTCGAGATAGCGCTTGGTGGCGCCAAGTGCCAGGAAGGTGGAGCGGCCACCAAAGGCTTCCTCCGACGTGGTCAGCACATGCGCCTTGCCGCTGTCGAGCACGATCTGGGTAAAGGGCGGCGTCGAGAAATACGCTTTTACTTCCGTGGCGCCTGTGAGCAAGGAGTTCACCGATTCCGGGTGCGGCAGCGCCACCACAGAGGTGCGAAACCTGTCCTGCTGGCCCACGCCATAGCGCTTTTCGGCAATCATCTGCAGCGCGTACATCTGCGGCGAAACCATCGCAGGCATCGAGATCTTGTCGCCGGCACCAAGGTCAGTGATGTCCTTTGCATCGGCCTTGTTGGTAACCAGCACAAGCGGCGTTGAATTCACGCCGGCAATGCCGAACACCTGTTGGCCGGTGCCGCGCGCCTTGTCCCAGGCGATCAGCATGGCGGCCACGCCATACACACCCATATCGACGGCGCCTGACAGCACAGCATCCTGCATCGCCGAGGAGCCGGAGAAACGGATGTAGCTGGGTGTCACGTCAAGTCCCGCAGCGGCGGCATGTTTCTGCACCAGCTTCATCTCGTTGGCGATGAACATCGGCAGGAAGCCCACGCCGAAACCAATGCCGATCTTGACTAAAGTTTCGGCGCGGGCAGTGATCGAAAAACCGATTGCGACCACGGCGACGCAGGCACGGAACATGTTCTTCATTGTTAGCCTCCCGATGCGCCTGCAGGCGCTTTTTCGTTCATTCAAAGCCTGGGGTCGAAGACGATCCTGTCGCGCGACGAGCCCAACACGGCCACATAGGCCTGGGCGGCATCGGCCAAAGCATAGACCGCATCGGCAGCGATCGGAAAAGGTTTCAACTGGCCGCTTGCAAACCCCGGCGCCAGCTCGCGCAGCACATCACCTGTCTCAACCGAGGACAGCGCCAGCGTGTCGATGCCAACATAGGTGTGCCGACCGCGATAGAATTCGAAGACATTGAACTGAACGATTTTATTCACTGCCGAAATTAAAATCTGCCTGCCCAGCTTGGCGGTCGATTGATGCGCGTCCTGATAATACGGATCACCCACCGTGTTGAACACGATGTTCGCACCAAGGCCTTCGGTCAGCTCCATTACGCGCGGCGCTACCGGACCCGTGCTGGAAACCACAACATCGATTGCAGAACTCGCATGGCCAGCGTAGGTCTCTGGCTTGCGCACCACGCCAATCACGCGGGCACCGCGCCATGTGGCGATCTGGGCCGCGGCCTGGCCAACCTTGCCGTTCAGCCCCATGATCAGCACCGTCTCGCCTGGCTTGGGCATGCCGGCACGTCGAAAACCCTCCAGCGCGGTCACGAACGGCACACCAATGCCTGCAGCCTCAGCCAACGTGATATTGGCGGGCTTGATGACCACTGCGGCGGCTTTCACCACCAGATGGCTGGCATGGCTGCCGTCGCGCCGAATGCCAAGATCGCCGGAGGAGCCGAAAACCTCGGCCCCCATCAGCGATTCCGGACCGTCGATCACCACGCCGGCATAGTCCCGGCCAGGCGTACGGGGAAACACCGCATAGGGCATCATGCCGATCGCGGCCTTGACGTCGGACGGGTTGACCGCGGCGGCGCGGATTTCCACCAGCACATCGTCCGCCCCGCGGACCAAACGCCGTGTCTCTAGACGAGGACTAACGCTTTCGGCATTCGCGGCCTTGGCATCAAGCCGCAGGCAGGTGGCCTCCACAGCGATCATCGTGCCCGACACCGATTAGGCGTCCACGAGACGGGTCGGCAGGCCGATGATCTCGCGGGCTTCCCGCGGGTTGGCGATCTGGCCGCCGATATCCTCGATCATGCGGCGCGCCTTGCCCACCATGGCGGCGTTGCTTTCGGCCATCACACCACGCGACAGATACACGCCGTCTTCCAGGCCGACGCGAACATGGCCGCCAGCCAGATACGATTGTGCCACATACGAAAACACCGTGCGGCCAATGCCGATGGCGGTGAACTGCGCATCCACCGGCAGCAGGTTGCGGGCGTAGATCACCGTCTCCGGGCTGGGTTGGAAGCCGTAGGGCACACCCATCACGAAGCTGGTCAGCAGCGGGCCGGCCAGCGTTCCGTCCTTGACCATGTCGAGCATCATGGCGATGTCGCCGCTATCGAACAGCTCGATCTCGGGCTTCACACCGGCCTCGGTGATAACCTTTGCCATGCGGCGCGCATTGCCGGGCGTGTTGATCATAACCTGCTTGCCAGAGTTCATGGTGTTGAGGTCGAGCGTCGCGATGTCAGGCTTTAGAATGGCGATATGCGCCGCGCGCTTTTCCGGATTCATCAAGGTCGTTCCGGGGCCGAACATCTTGGGCTCATCATGATCCGGCACGAAACGGCCGCCCGGGCCGGTGGTGATGTTGAGGATCAGTTGGGTGTTCTGCTTGCGAATGCGCGCCACCACGTCCTGGTAGTATTCGATTTCCATCGAAGGCGCGCCGGTGGCGGGGTCGCGCACATGGATATGGGTGATGGCGGCCCCGGCTTCGGCGGCGCCGAGGCAGGCATCGGCGATCTGCTCGGGCGTGATCGGCAGATGCGGTGTCTGATCCGGCGTGGTGAGGTTGCCGGTCACGGCGCAGGTGATGAAGACTTTGTTGCGTGGGGCGCGCATCTTACAGAATCCTTAGAGAGATCGGCCGCCATCGACGACGATATTGGTGCCGGTGGAGAAGGTAAGGTGAGTGGCGCAGGCAAGGATCGCAGCGGCCACGTCATCGGCCTGGGCCACACGCCGCAGCGGCGTGGTGGAAGCGGTCTTGGCGTTGAACTCCTCGCCACGGCCAGGCACGAAGCCGGTGGCGACCACGCCGGGGGACACGCCGAGCACGCGCACTTCAGGCGCCAGCGCGCGGGCGAGCGACTTGGTCATCACATCGATGCCCGCCTTGGTGGCGCCATAGGCGATGGATGAGCCGGCGCCGTTCATCCCGGCGATGGACGAAACCGACACGATCAGCCCGTTGCCCGATGCCTTCAGTATCGGTGCGAAAGCGCGCACTGCGGCGAACTGGCCGCGCCAGTTGATGCGGAACATCTCGTCGATAACCTCGTCGGTCAGCGCATTGAGGTCGCCATGCGCGATGGGCTTGGTAAAGCCCGCCGTGTTGATCAAGACGTCGCATCGCCCATAGGTTCGCTCTACGAAGTCCTGCAACGCCGTCAATGTGGCGCTGTCGCCGACATCGACCGGGAAGGCAGAATGCCCGGAGCCCTCAAGGGTGGTCAGCACGGCCACGGCGGCATCGCCCTTGGCGGCCTCGCCTGGGGCGTCACCGCGATGGGTGATCACCACATGCGCCCCCGCTTCGGCGAACATCCGCGCGGCCGCGGCCCCAATGCCGCCGGCACCGCCCACGATGACGCAAACCTTGTCCTTCAGCGAAACAATGCGAGCCATGCGGGGATCTTTCGATGAAGAGGGCAAAGTTCAGGCGATCGGCGGGCGCGGCAGCTCAGCGCGGCCGGGCGACATCACCAGCGTGTGGGTCATGCTGTACCACGGGCCCACCACATCGTCGGCCGGCGAAGCCTCGGTGTGGCGCTCGAAATTGCCGATCAGATACTTCGTCACGCCAAAGGTCACGTCGTGGTCGAGATGTTCGTCGTCGCTGACAAAGATCTGGCTGATCAGCGTCTTGTAGCCCTCCCGAAACGCCAGGAAATGCAAATGCGCCGGCCGCAGCGGCAGCCGCTGCTGTGCTGCCAGCAACACACCGCTGGGTCCATGCACAGGAATCGGGTATCCCACGGGGCGGACCGAGCGAAACCAGAAGGCACCGTCTGCATCGGTGGTGAACTTGCCGCGCAGATTCATGTCTGCCTGGCCTTCGTCCTGGATGTCGTACATTCCCACGGTCGAGGCGTGCCAGACATCCACCTCCACCCCCGCGATCGGGGCACCAGTGGGGCCGGTGATGCGGCATTTCGCGAACAAAGCTGGGCCGGAGGTGGGGGAGCGGATGATCGAGCCGCCATTTTCAGTGCGCGGTTGGTTCATGCGCCAGAACGGCCCTAGCAGCGCCGCAGCTGGTTCGGTGGGGCCGCCATTGCCGTTGTTCAGCATGCACGACAGCGTGGAGACGCCCAAAATATCGGCGAAGATCATGCCCTCGTTATGGGTGTCGCTGGTGGCGGCGCCGATGGCGTTGAGAAAGGCAATGCCCTGGTCGAATTCCGCCTCGGTGGGCCGGATTTCGCGGACGAAGGCGTGCACGTGGCGCACGAACGCGGCCATCACATTGCGCAGACGCTCCGGGCCCGCCTGCATGGCATCCAGCACCACCGGCGTGACCGCTTCTTGCGTGTCGATGAGTCGTTTTGGCTCGGACATGGTTTCAATCCCCATATCCTTCGTGGTTACCGCAAGATGGAATGTCACACAACGCAGGCGGGGTTCAGATAGTCCCTCAGTTTGAATGTCGGCTTCCGACCCGTAGCGGACATTTGCATTCGGGTTCTGCACCGAATAACACATTTGTGAGTTTCGGGCATCTCCGTGAACTGTTCCATCCCGCAGTCGGATCAATCAGCTATGAACCAATTCATCATCCTTGTGGTCGCCTACTTGCTGACAGGATTATCGTGGAACACCAACCCAGACCACGGGATTGGGCGGCTCACTGGTGGAGCGGTTCTGCTCTGGCCCTTCGTCGCGCTCCAAGTATCAAATGCGAAGCTAATGCCCCACCTTGTGCTCTTTGCAATATTCATTGGCGTTAGTGAGGGTATTGCGCTGTTGACGTAATGGACATTATGCGAAGGGCTCACCCTTCAGCTCGTCCGCTACGGTCGAAAGCGACTGTCGGCCATTGTGCAAAATTTTCTGAATTGTGCACATCGCTCGATGTCCGCTTTCCACCAGTGGCAGACACCGTACCTGACCCACCACCGAGGCTCAGGTGCCGGCGGACACCAGTAGACCGCGCTCAACGCCCGCCGCATCCTCCGCCACCAGATCGTTGATGCTCATATCGGCGCGGTTCCACCAGCGCTCGCCCGGCGCGGCTTGCGGCAGCATGGGGAGCGGGTCCCCCGTGAAGCGCACCGTGTTGGTCGGCGTCTCCTGCACCTCGATCTCGGTGCAGATCAGTCGGCCGCCGTCATCGGCCAGCAGCTTGTTCAGCTTGGCCATCATGCAGCAGGCCAGAACCTCGGTGGTGGGATCTCCCGGTGTGACCAGGATGCGGGCCAGACGTTGCGGCTCGTGTGCTCGAAACCAGGCGATCAGCGGGTCCCGGTCAGAGAGTTGAAAGGCGTGGTCCACATGATTGTCGATCCAGCAATGCCAGGTGGATTTGGCTCGCTCAAACGTCTCCACCATGTTCACGTGGCCGTCGAGGCGCTGCGGCTCGGTGGCGATCAGGCGGACGGTGACGAATTCGTTGTGACCATGCGGGGTCGCACATTTTTCGGACTGGCCGGCGATCAACCTGTGGGCCATCGCATAGCGGCGGCTGAAAACCAGGTTGAACATATTTAATCTCCGTTCATTTTTGATCGTGCTTAGCCCATCAGGTCGAGCGTCGCCACCGCGCACTGTAAATTGATGAGCCTATAACGATCAAACTTCCGTCAGGCGCAACAGGATGTTGCCGAACCCGTCGCGCGTTGCGGTGGCGCCGGGCGGCACCAGGCAGGTTGCATCGTATTCGCCGATGATCAGCGGGCCGGCGCGCGGCGTGTCCGAAAGATGGGCGCGGGAGATGACCGGGGTGGCCACCCAGCCGGCGCCGGGGAACCAGACGTCGCGCATTCCCGCGGGCGCATCGGTGGGCAGCGGAATCGATGCTGGCAAGCGTGGCATGTCGGACAGGCCGCGGGCGAGCAGGGCTAGGCTGGTCATCTCGATCAGCTCGCCGGCTGGCGCGCGAAACCCATAGGCCTGCGCATGCGCCGCGCCGAACGCTTCTGGCAGGGATTGCAGCATGGCGGCGGCGGTGGCGTCACCGAGCGGCACCGGGATTTCGCTGGATTGGCCGACATAGCGCGCCATCGCGGTAAACTGCATGCTCTGCCGATCCGGCCCGAAGCCGTCGGCCCTAAGCCGGCCGGCGCCGGTGTCGCGCATCGTGGCCACGAGCGAGGCGAGCGCCTGGAGCGGCACAAGATCGACGCGGGCACGGAACGAGCGCGACAGGTGGTGCTCCGTGTCGGCCAGCAAAAGTCCAAAAGCGCTGAACAGGCCCGGCATCGGCGGGATGATGACCTTGGTGATGCCGAGTTCGCGGGCGATGGAGGCGGCAAACAGCGGGCCGTTTCCGCCGAACGCCATCAAGGAGCAGGCGCGCACGTCGCGCCCGCGTTCGACACTGACGGAGCGAATGGCGCGCATCATGGTGGCGGACGCAATCGACAGCATACCGCGTGCGGCTTCCGGCACCGACAGCCGCATGGGCCGGGCCAGATGTTCGTCGATGGCTGCAATAGCGGTGTCGCGGTCGAGTTTTATGCTGCCGCCGGCAAGGCCATCCGGGTCGAGATAGCCGAGGGCGAGGTTGCAGTCGGTGATGGTTGGCTGGGTGCCGCCGCGGCCGTAGCAGACCGGGCCGGGATCGGCGCCGGCCGAATGTGGCCCGACCTTGGGGCCGCCGCCGGGGTCGATGCAGCAGATCGAGCCGCCGCCGGCGCCGACTTCGGCCAGGTCGATGGCCGGCAATTTGAGCATGTAGCCGCCGCCGACCAGCAGGCGGGCGCCAGCCATCACGCCGCCGCCAACCTCCATCGC
>JAYTHH010000430.1:0-2899 GCA_043732745.1 Rhodospirillales bacterium | reverse complement strand
CAGCCGGCCGGGCGCCGCCTCAATCGACGAGATGCCGCTTGAGAAGTTCTATACCTCCGGCATCTGCCTCGACCTGTCGCACGTTCCACTGCGCCATTCGGTCACGGTGCCGGAGATGGAGGAAGCGCTGACGAAATCCGGTCAGGAGGTCCGATCCGGCGACACGGTGCTGCTCCACATGGCGACCAACGATCGCCTGCTCGGCAAGCCTGGTTATCTCCACGACTTCCCAGGCCTCGCAGTGGACAGCGTGCACTGGCTAGCCGATCGCGGCATCGGCATGTTCGGCGTCGAGGCGGTAAGCCCGGCGCCTGAAGGTGAGCCGAACTTCCAGGCCCACCTCGCGTGCGCCGATCGCGGCATCACGCATCTCGAGTGCCTGGCCAACCTGGACAAGCTGGTTGGCCGCGGGCGGTTCCGCTTCATAGGCTTTCCGCTGAAGATCCGCGGCGGCACCGCCAGCCCAATCCGCGCTGTCGCGATCTTTAAGTAGCCGCATGAAACTCCCAACCCATGGCCGCTATCCCCACAGCGCGTTGCCCACACGCCCGGTCTACGATTGGCCGGGTGGAAAGCGACTGGCCGTTGTGATCTCCAACAACATCGAGCATTTCGCCTATCGCGCCGGATTGGGTACCGACAGCGCGCAGCCAGGCGCGGCACAGAACCAACGCAACTACGCGTGGCGCGATTATGGCAACCGGGCCGGGCTGTGGTACCTGCTGGACCTGCTGGATGAGTTGGCAGTCCCGTGCTCCCACAACGTCAATGCGGCGGTGCTGGAGCATTGTCCGGAGATCGCACCCGCCCTTCTCGCGCGTGGCGACGAGTTGGTGGGCCATGGCCGCACCAATGCGGAGCGACAGGACCAACTTTGGGAAGATGATGAACGCCGGCTGATCCAGGACAGCCGGGACGCGATCTTGCGCCATGGCGGCACGCCCGCTGGCTGGTTGGGCCCCTACATAGCGCAAAGCCCAGTGACACTAGACCTGCTGAAGGAAGAGGGATTTAGCTACGTGATGGACTGGCCAGCCGACGATCAACCGTTCTGGATGTCCACGCGGGCCGGGCCAATCCTGTCCGTTCCCTACTCGATCGAGGTGAATGACAGCCCAGCCATGGTGTTCCGGCAGCACTCCGCGGCCGAGTTTGCCAGCATGATCATGGACCAGTTTGACGAGATGCTGCGGCTTTCGGCCAAATACCCTTTGGTGTGCAGTACCGTCCTGCATCCCTTCATCATCGGACAGCCATTCAGGCTGGCTGCCCTGCGGCGGGCCGTGGAGCACGTGCTCGCTCATCGTGAACGAATTTGGCTGGCCCGACCGGGGGAAGTGGCTCGTCATGTGGCCAATCTGCCTCCCGGGCTCGTCCCATAAACCCACTCAGTCAGTCACGACTATAAACAGGCTTGTGCATCAGCACCGCCTCGGGACCTTTCGTTTGGCAACTGGATCAGATGGTTATCGTGCGGATCGGCGGCGGAACCCCGCGCCGATCCGCACCCAGGTACCGAGCACTAGTCGCTGGAGGCCGATCTGCCTATCTTCGGGGCCAAAACCGGAGGAGGTCCACATGCATGCCACCATCCAAGGTCGGCCCGTGCCCGACACGATCATCGGCGAGCTCGTCGAAGCGGAACTGCACGGCGACCTAAACGCCCAGTTGCAGTGCCACGGCTATCTTCTGCTGCGCGGCGTGCACGATGCGGACGAGGTGCTGGCCGCGCGCCACGAGGTGCTCGCGCGACTGGCGGAGGTAGATGAGATCGCAGCCCCGGCGGAGGCTGCGATTGCCACAGGCCGGTCCCGCCGGGCCGAGCTGCACCCCGACCTCGGCGCATTCTGGAAATCGGTGAGTGACGGCCCTGCCTTGCGCCGCGTCATCAATGGCCCCCGCATCACGGCGATAACGGACCGCCTGTTCAACGCGCCCTCCGCCCCGTTCGGCTTCGCCTGGCTGCGCGCAATGACCGCAGGGCGCGCGAGCCCGCTGCATGTCGACCATCCCTATATGAACCGCGGCACCGATCGGCTGGTGACGGTATGGACGCCGATTGGCGCCGTCGGGCGCGACGAGGGCCCACTCTATATGGTCGAGGGTTCGCACGATTGGCCGGAGCTGCGCGCGCGCTTCGCGGGGCACGACGTTGATCGAGATCCGTCGCGGCCCGGGCATTTCGGCGAGCACCCGGTGGATCTCGCCACGGCGTACGGCGCACACCTGCTGACGACGGCGTTCGCGCCTGGAGACTGCATGGTCTTCGGCATGTTCACGGCACACGGCGCGTTCGACAACGTGTCTCCCGGCGGTCGCGTCCGAACTTCGTGCGACACCCGCTTCCAGCCGGCATCGGAGCCGATGGACGAGCGTTTCGCCGGGCCCAATCCGCCTGCGCATGGCGGCAAAGGCTACGGATGTCTGGCTGCCGCACAACCTATGACGGCGCCGATGGCGAAACGATGAATTCAATACAGTTGCTGCTCCATCGCCACCCAGGTCGGCGCTTCATACCCGTCATGGGTGTGCAGCACCGTCTCACGTAACCCGAGCGAGGCGAACAGCGCGCGGTTGCCGAACAGAACGATGCGCACGCCGATATCCCTGTCCGGCAAGCCGATGCGTCCCGCCGCATCCTCCGCAAGACCCAGCAGCACCTGAACCAGGCCGCTTCGCCGCGTTGAAGGATTCACCGAAAGCCGGCCGACATACAGCCCGCCGCCGCGCTCGCCCCACAGCACAGCGGCGACAATGCGATCGCCGGAGACCGCGAACGCGCCGCCGCCGGCCGGATTGGGCCGAGCCGCTTTCCCCGGTCTCGCGCTGCGCCGAGGAGGTGGGTCCATCGGCTAGGGGATGGCGGCGAAGCTGCAGCGGATCGCGGCGGATCAGTGCG
>JAYTHH010000429.1:0-9611 GCA_043732745.1 Rhodospirillales bacterium | reverse complement strand
AAAATCCACCCCCTTGACCGAGGTGTAGCCTTAGCTACATTTCAGAGCATGGACACCAAAACAACCCCTGTGATGAACGAAACCGAAATGCCGAACCTGACGGCGAGCGCCTCGGCGCGTATGACCGAAGCGTTGGCAGGACGCAGCAAGATCGGCCTGCGCACCTCGCTTCTGTTCGTGGGGCCGGCGGTGATCGCGTCCATCGCATATATCGACCCCGGCAATTTCGCGACCAACATCCAGGCCGGCTCGAAATATGGCTATTCGCTGCTATGGGTGGTGTTGGCGGCCAACCTGATGGCGATGCTCTTCCAGGCGCTTTCGGCCAGGCTCGGCATCGTCACTGGACACAACCTGGCGGAACTCTGCCGCGACCGGTTCCCGAAGCCGGTGGTGTGGCTGATGTGGGGCGTGTCCGAAATTGCCGCGATGGCAACGGACCTCGCCGAGTTCCTCGGTGGCGCCATCGGGCTCTCCCTGCTGTTCCACATTTCCCTGCTGGCCGGCATGGCCGTCACGGCCGCCGTGACCTACGCCATCCTGATGGTGGACAAACGTGGATTTCGCCCGATCGAGCTGATCATCGGCGGCTTCGTGGCCATCATCGCCCTCTGCTACCTGATCGAGGTGCTGGTGGCACCTGTGCAATGGAGCGCGGTGGGGCTTGGCATCATCACCCCTGTTATTCCGGATTCCGCGGCGCTGACCATCGCGGTGGGCATCATTGGCGCCACCGTGATGCCGCATGCAGTATATCTGCATTCCGGACTGACGCAGAACCGCGTGAAGACCAACACCGATGGCGAGCGGCGAATGCTGCTGCGGTTCTCCAACCGCGAGGTCGTGGCGGCTCTGACCCTGGCCGGTCTCATCAACATGGCGATGCTCATCATGGCCGCTTCAGCGTTTCACGAGGGCCATTCCGATGTGGCCGAGATCGAGACCGCCTATCACACGCTGACCCCGCTGCTCGGCGGCGCCGCGGCCGGGTTCTTTCTGTTGTCGCTGATCGCATCTGGCATCTCCAGCTCGGTGGTGGGCACCATGGCCGGCCAGTTGATCATGCAGGGCTTCGTGGGCTTTCGCATTCCGATCTGGGTGCGCCGTGCGGTGACGATGCTCCCAGCCTTCGTGGTAGTGGCGATGGGCGTGGACGCCACCCAGGCGCTGGTCGGCAGTCAGGTCCTGCTCAGCTTGGCGCTGCCATTCCCGCTGGTGGCGCTGGTGCTCTTCACGCGCAACCCCGACGTGATGGGCGTGTTCGCCAACAGCCGAAGGATGCACATTCTGGCCATCCTGGCGACGACGGTTATCGTGGCGCTGAACGTGGTGCTGTTGTTGGACACGGTGGGCGTAACCCTGGTGTGAATGTTCTCACCGCCGCTGGTTGTAAACGTCCACGCACACCGCGCCGAGCAGCACCAACCCCTTGATCACCTGCTGGTAATCGATCCCGATCCCCAAAATCGACATGCCGTTGTTCATCACCCCCATGATGAACGCGCCCACCACGGCGCCCACCACATTGCCCACACCGCCATAAGCCGACGCGCCACCGATGAAGCACGCGGCAATCACGTCCAGCTCGAAGCCCAGCCCTGCCTTCGGCGTCGCCGTGTTCAACCGTGCCGCGAACACCAGCCCGGCCAGTCCCGCCAGCACGCCCATGTTGACGAAGGCGAAAAAGGTCAGTCGCTCGGTCCGCACGCCGGACAGCTTGGCGGCCTTCTCGTTGCCGCCCACCGCATAGAGCTGCCGCCCGATCGTGGTGCGGTTGGTGATGAAGGCATACAACGCGATCAGCACCAGCATGATCAGCAGTACGTTCGGCAGCCCGCGATGCGACACGATCAGATAGGTGAAGCCGGTGATCGCGCCGAGCAGCAGCACATTCTTGGCGATGAACAGCGGCACCGGCTCCACTGACATCGCGTGGTTGACGGTGGCAGCCCGCCTGCGAACATTCAGCACCATTAGCATCAGTGCCACCAGGACGCCGAGCAGCAGCGAGGACAGATGATAATCATCCTGCCCCAGGATGAATTCCGGCAGGAAACCCGATGACAGGCGCTGGAACACCACCGGAAACGGCCCCACCGAGCGCCCGTCCAGCACCGCCAGCATCATCCCTTTGAAGACGAGCATTCCCGCCAGGGTGACGATGAACGAGGGTATCTTGAAATACGCCACCCAGAAGCCCTGCGCCGCACCAATCAGCCCACCCACGGCCAGGCACACCACCGCGGCCACCGCCACCGGCACCTGATACGTCACCATCATCACTGCCGCCAGCGCACCCACGAAGCCTGCCACCGATCCAACGGACAAATCGATATGCCCGGTCACAATCACCAGCAACATGCCCAGCGCCATGATCACGATGTAGCTGTTCTGCAGCACCAGATTGGTCAGGTTTAGCGGCCGCATCAGCGTGCCATTGGTGGCGATCTGGAAGAAGACCATGATGGCAGCCAGCGACAGCAGCATCCCGTACTGGCGCAGATTGGTCTTGATGAAACCTGTCTGGGCGGGCCGCTTGACGGCGATGTCGCTCATGTATCGTCTCCGTTGCGCAGAATGCTGCGCATGATCTTTTCCTGTGTCGCCTCGGTGCCAGAGAATTCGGCTACGAAAGCGCCCTCGTTCATCACGCAGATGCGGTCGCACATGCCGAGCAGCTCGGGCATTTCAGACGAAATCATGATCACGCCTTTACCGCTGTCCGCGAGTTCGTTGATGATCTGATAGATCTCGTATTTCGCCCCAACGTCGATGCCCCGTGTCGGTTCATCTAGGATGAGCACGCTCGGCCCCGAGAAAAGCCATTTCGACAGAATAACCTTCTGCTGGTTGCCGCCCGACAGCGTGCCGGTCTGCTGATAGACGCTCTGGCTCCGAATCCGCATCGCGTCGCGGTAGGAGTTGGCAACCTTCAACTCCTTTACGTCGTTGATCACCGCGGCGCTGGACACCGCCGGCAGATTGGCCAGCGAGATGTTCTGTCTGATGTCCGACCCCAGCAGAATCCCCAGATGTTTCCGATCCTCGGTCACATAGGCGAGGCCTGCGGCAATGGCGCGCGGCACGCTCGACAGGTCGACCGCCTTTCCGTCCAGCATGGCGGTGCCGCTGATTTTGCTGCCATACGAGCGGCCGAAGATGCTCATGGCGAACTCGGTCCGCCCGGCTCCCATCAGCCCCGCAATCCCCACGATCTCGCCGCGGCGGACATGGAAATTCACCCCTTTGACCATCCGTCGGTCCGGGTGCTGTGGGTGATGCGCGATCCAGTTCTGCACCCGGAAGATTTCGGCGCCGATCTTCGGCTCACGCACCGGGAACCGGCTGGCCAGATCGCGATCGACCATTTTGCGGATGATCGCATCTTCCTGCACCGGCCCCGCATGACAATCCATCGTCTCGATGGTGCGCCCATCACGCAGAATCGTAATGCGATCGGCAACCTTCGAAATCTCGTTCAGCTTGTGCGAAATCAGGATCGACGAAATACCATGGCTGCGAAACTCGACCAGCAATTCCAGCAACGCCGCAGAATCCCGCTCGTTTAAACTGGCGGTCGGTTCGTCCAGAATCAGCAGCCGCACCTGCTTTGACAGCGCTTTGGCGATCTCCACCAATTGCTGCTTGCCGATGCCGATATTTGTGATCAGCGTGTCAGGACTTTCGGACAGCCCGACCTTGGCCAACAATTCCCGGGTGCGCCGATACACCGCACCGCGATCGATTACGCCGAAACTCTGCGGTGGGTTCACCAGAAAGATGTTCTCGGCGATCGACATCAATGGGATCAGCGCCAGCTCCTGGTGGATGATAATGATCCCCAGCGCCTCGCTGTCATTGATGCCGCTGAAATGCCGCTCTTGCCCTTCGAACAGGATGGAGCCCTCGTAGCGGCCCTTTGGATAAACGCCGCTGAGGATCTTCATCAGCGTCGACTTACCAGCCCCGTTCTCGCCGACAAGCGCATGGATCTCGCCGGGGCGAACCGTGAAACTCACATCGCTCAGCGCGCGCACGGCACCAAAGCTCTTGGATATGCGACGCATCTCCAGGATGTCGGTCATATGGGGCCTATCCGAACGGAAAACGAGGGCCGCTTGTCCGAGCGGCCCTCGGCACTACTACTGGATCAAGTTCTTCTTATAGTAGCCGCTCTCGACCAGAACCTTCTCCCAGTTCGACTTGTCCACGATGACAGGCTTCAGCAGATACGCCGGCACCACCTTGACGCCGTTGTTATACGTGGTGGTGTCGTTGACCACGACCTTCTGGCCCGAAAGCACGGCATCCACCATATCGGCGGTCACCTTTGCCAGTTCGCGCGTGTCCTTGAAGATCGTGGCGGTCTGCTCGCCGGCGAGGATGGATTTCACCGAAGGCACTTCCGCATCCTGCCCGCTGACAACAGGCATCTTCTGCTTGCCGCTGCCATACCCCACGCCCTTGACCGACGACAGGATGCCGATTGAGATGCCATCGTACGGCGACAGCACCGCGTCGAGACTCTTCTTCGTGTAGTAAGCGCTCAACAGGTTATCCATGCGCGCCTGGGCGGTGGCACCGTCCCAGCGCAGGGTGGACACCTTGTCCATTCCGGTCTGGCCGGACGCCACCACCAGCTTGCCGGACTTGATGTAAGGATCGAATACCGACATCGCACCGTTGTAGAAAAAGAAAGCGTTGTTGTCGTCGGGCGAGCCGCCGAACAGCTCGATGTTGAACGGCCCTTTGCCGTCCTTCAGCCCAAGCGGCCCTTCGATGGACTGCGCCTGCATCACACCCACCTGGAAGTTATCGAAGGTCGCGTAGTAATCGACATTGGGCGAATTGCGGATCAGGCGGTCATACGCGATCACCTTCACGCCACCCTTGGCGGCCTGGCTCAGCACGTCCGACAAAGTCGTGCCGTCGATGGCCGCAATGACCAGAACCTTCACCCCCTTGGTCAGCATGTTCTCGATCTGTGACAACTGGTTCGGAACGTCGTCGTCGGCATATTGCAGATCGGTGCCATAGCCGCGGTCCTTCAGCACCTTGACGATGTTCTCACCGTCCAGAATCCAGCGGGCCGAGGACTTGGTGGGCATGGCGATCCCCACGGTGCCCTTGCTCTGGGACGACACCTGCGCCGACAGGCCGAGCAGGCCGATCGCCAAAGCTGCGATGAATGTCCTGATTGGTTTCATTGATTCGTTCCCAGATTGTTATTTTTGACGTGGATGCGGTGTGACCTGGCCCTTCGTCGGCGCATAAGAACCTAGATCGCTGCCACAGGCCAGCGTGGATGCAACACCCGTCCCGCCGCCAGATCGGGCAGATCGGCCAACACCATCTCGCCGGAAAGCGCCCGTGCGACCAACTCGCCCATCAGTGCCCCGAGCTTGAATCCATGGCCGGAACACGCGCTGACGATCAGTCCCGCTGCGCCGATCGGGGCCACGTGAAATTCCTCGGTTTCCGTCACGGTGTAGAAGCACGCCTTTTGTTCAAGCAGGGCGTAGCGGTCGACGTCGCGGAACACAGGCCGCAGGCACGCATACAGCGCGTCTAACTCCTGAGCCGATGCGATGCGGTCTCCGTCGGGATCGCCGCTGCGTGAAAAGCGGTGGTCGCCCATCTTCAGGCGTGTGCCACGAAGCGGCGGCAGGGCGTAGGCGCCGCCCTCGATGTCGGTGTCCAGCAGCGCGGGCGCATTCATCCAGGCATCGGCCAGATCGGGTGGGGGCGCCAGATAGGCCAGTACCTGGCGCGACGGCACCGCCACGCGGCGCAGATCGGGCACCAGCCGGTCCGCCCAGGCACCGGCGGCCACGACAATGTGATCGCCAGACCTGGTTTTGCCGTCACATTGAAGGCGGCCACGCTCCACATCGATTGCCGAGACCTGCGCGTCGGCGTGCAGTGCTACGCCCATCTCTGACAGCTTTGCCACCAGATCCGTCATTATCCGCGCCGGAAACAGAAGGCCGGCGCCCTCGGTTTCCACCACGCGGCGCAGCCCGTCCATTTCAAGCATCGGGAAGCGGCGGGCCGCATCGTCGAGCGAGACATCGCGCCAGCCAATTCCTAGGTCATTGAGCGCGCGCGTCGTCGCCGGATACCAGCCGCCCGCCGCCAGATCGGCGTCGTTGCGGATCAGATAGGTGGCACCGCACGGTTCGTAATGCACAACGCCAAGATCGCGCCACATCTGCTCCCAAACCCGGAATGCCTCGGGCATCAGATGCGCATAACCCTCCCGCATGCCATAGGCATGCCGTATGATCCGATGCTCGTCAAAGGACGACGCGCGCGGGTTGGGCAGCTGACCCTGCTCGAACAGCTCCACCTGCACGCCGCGCCGCGCCAACGCCCAGGCGGTGGACAGGCCAGCGATGCCGCCGCCTACGATCAGAACCTTGGTCAAAACAAACTCCGTCTCATGTCGATGCGACGATGGCACACGCTTGGAAGCGGCAGCGCAAGTCTCGATCGATTGACTGCGCCCCTTCCACGCGCAATGTGGCCGGAATGAACATCCGAATATCCCTGCCCGCCGATGATGCGCCCTCCGCCTCGCCCACACCCATGCACGCCCGGCGCTGGCTGGCCGCGCGGCGACTGATATCGCCCGTGGTTATCCTGGCAGTGTGGCAGGCAGCGTGCTCGCTCGGTCTGGTCTCGCCGCGCGTCCTGGCGGCCCCCTGGGACATTCTGGTCGCGGCATGGAAGCTGACGCGCTCAGGCGCGCTGCTGTACCACCTTTTGGTCTCACTTGGCCGGGTGGTGGCGGGGCTCGCCATCGGACTCGGCCTCGGGAGCGCTCTGGCCGTAATCGCAGGGCTCAGCCGCCTCGGCGAAGACATCGTGGACGCGCCGATGCAGATGCTGCGCACCTTGCCCTTCCTGGGCCTGGTGCCCCTGTTCATTCTATGGTTCGGCATCGGAGAAACCCCGAAAATCGCCCTCGTCGCGCTGGGCAGCATGTTCCCGATCTATCTCAACCTGTTCGCCGGCATCCGCGGCGTCGATCGCAAGCTGGTGGAGGCAGGGCAGGTGTTCGGCCTCGATCGCGCCGGGTTGATCCGCCACGTCATCCTGCCGGGCGCGCTGCCCTTGGGGCTGGTGGGGCTGCGCTACTCCCTGGGCGTGGCTTGGCTCAGCCTGGTGGTGGCCGAACAGATCAACGCCAATGCCGGCATCGGCTTCCTGATCACCGACGCACGGGATTTCCTGCGCACCGACATCATCGTGGTGGGACTTCTCGTCTATGCCATGCTCGGTCTGGCGGCGGACGCGCTGGTGCGCGCGCTCGAACGTCGTGCGCTGCGTGGGCGGCCCTCATTGATGTCGGCGCGCGTCGCGTGAACGGCGCCATGCGGATACGCGGCCTGACGCGGCGTTTCGGCCTGGCGCTGGTGCTCGACCGGCTCGATCTCGATATGCAGGCCGGCGAGCGCGTCGCTCTGCTCGGGCGCAGCGGCTCCGGCAAAACCACCCTGCTGCGCACGCTGGCAGGGCTGGACCCGGCACCGCAAGACGCCGAGGTCGAGCTGCCGCACCCCGTCGCCATGGTGTTTCAGGAGCCGCGCCTGCTCCCGTGGAAATCGGTGTGGCGCAACGTCGCCCTGGGGCTGAAAGGCCCGGACCCGCGCGGCCGGGCCGAGGCGGCCTTGCACGAGGTAGGGCTGGGCCAACACCTCGACGCCTGGCCGGCCACATTGTCCGGCGGCGAGGCGCAGCGCGTCGCACTCGCCCGCGCCCTTGTGCGCGCGCCCAGACTACTGCTGCTGGACGAACCTTTCGCCTCGCTCGACGCCCTGACCCGCATCCGCATGCACGCGCTGGTGGACGCACTGTGGCGCACGCACGCGCCGACCACACTGATCGTGACACATGACGTCGATGAGGCGATCCTGCTGTCGGACCGCTGCGTGGTGCTGGAGGGCGGCCGACTGGTGGCCGATGTGGTGGTAGATCTGCCCTATCCCCGCATCCATGGGCATCCCCGGTTCACGGCTCTGCGGCTCGCGTTGCTGGGCATCCTCGGCGTGGATCCAGAGCAGGCGGCGACGATCAAAGCACCAGGCGCTCGCCAAGTTTCATAGCCTCCCGCCGCTGCGCCTGCACCGCCATGCGGACGGAGGCATTGGGCGCACCGAACTGCGCGTAGCCGCGACGTTGCACGACTTCAAAGAAGAAGCGGTCATCGAAGGTCTCGGTGAAGCCGTGGATAAAGTCGCCGTCGCCATCACGATCGTACAGCAAGTTCAGCGATTTCAACTGGTTCAGGAACGCGTCGTCCAGCCCGTGACGAGCAGCGAGGTCATCGTAGTAGTTCGGCGGGATCGGAAGAAATTGGCAACCCGCTTCAATCATCCGGCCCGTCGTCGCAAAGATGTCCGACGTTGAAAACGCAATGTGCTGCACGCCGGCGCCGGCGAAGGCGGACACGAAACGCCCTGTCGCGGTCTCCCGACTCTCGGAGATATTGAGCGGCAGCCGCACCGTGCCATCGGCACTGACCATGGCGCGGCTGCGGATCAGGCCGTAGGGGTCCGGCAGCTCGAACGTCGCCTGCGCCTCGAAGCCGAACACGGCGCGGTAGAACAGCACGTAGCTGTCCATCCGTCCTGTGGGCAGCGCCTGCGCCACGTGGTCGGTCTCGACGAGATCGGCAATCTCATCGGCGGAAACAGTCAGTTTGAAATCATCCTCGAAAATGCTGCGACCGTTGGGGGAGGCGGCGACGAGGTAGATCAGCGTGCCGTCCGGCGCGCGCAAGGCGGGGATCTGGCGCTCCCCCTCGCCGGTGCGTTCCTGCCAATCCGGGCACAGCAGCGCGCGTGCGCGTGTGAGCGCGCGCGCGGCGTCGTCGACCCGCAGCGCCACGGCGCACACCGAAGGGCCATGCAGCAGGAAATGCTCGGATGCCGCTGAATCCTGCTCAGCGTTCAGCACCAGGTTGATGCGCCCCTGCCGATAAAGCGACACCGATTTCGAGCGGTGATCCCCGGCATGATGAAATCCCATGCTGACCAGAAACGCGGCCAGTGCGTCGCGCGCCGTCTCGTCGACGGCGAATTCGAGGAATTCGATGCCGTCGAACACCGGCGGTGGCGGCAGGTCCAACGCGCCGATCTCGTTTTGCACGAACACCAGCGAGCGAAGCCCGTCGCGCGCGGTCAGCCGCGCAGGCGTGGAGCGGAAATCATCGTTGAAGATTTCAAGTGAGAGCGGTCCGGTATAGCCGGATGCCAGAACGCGGCTTAGAAATCCAGCGACGTCGAGTTGGCCCTGGCCCGGGAAGTTCCGAAAATGCCGGCTCCAGGACAGCACGTCCATGCTGAGGCGGGGTGCGTCGGCGAGTTGCACGAAGAAGATGCGCTCGCCGGGAATGTCTGCCAATCCGCTCGGATCGTCACCGAGGCTGAGCGTGTGAAAACTGTCGACGATCAGGCCCAGATTGGGGTGATCGGCGTCCTGCACGATATTCCACGCCTGTCGCCATCGATTCACGTGCCGGCCCCAGGCCAGCGCCTCATAACCCACACGCAGCCCTCGCTTTGCCGCCCGCTCCGCCATTTCCCGCAGATCGGCGGCGGCCTGCG
>JAYTHH010000428.1:0-2915 GCA_043732745.1 Rhodospirillales bacterium | reverse complement strand
CAGTATGATCGCCAGGCTTCGCGCCGCGATCGACGAAGCATAGAGGAAGCAAGGCTTGGCCCAGGTCACTGTCAAAATCAACGGCTACAGCTACACCGTCGGCTGCGAGGATGGCCAGGAAGGCCATCTGATCGCCATGGCCGCCCAGGTCGAAAGCCGGATCGACAGCATCAAGGCGCTCGGCAGCAGCAGCGGCGAGCAGCGGCTGCTGGTGCTGGCGGCCCTGCTGATGGCGGACGAGCTGCATGATACAAAGGTCGAAACCGACACTTTGCGGGGACTTGTGGCGGAAAAGAACCGCACGAAGCCTGAGGCCGAGGTGTCGCGGAAGGTGTCCAAACTCGCGGCACGTGCGGAACAGATTGCAAATGGGCTCGAGCAGTCCTAGCTATAGGGTGCGGGGCTGCTGGGTGCGTCAGGTCGCTCATCCCCAGGGCCAATAAGCAACCTCCCGGGGACTGGCGCTGTCGAGATCCTGGTCTCGGCATCTGGTACCCACCTGCTCACGCAGGCCTTGGGAGGATGACATTCCAACGGCTTCGGCGGCTCCGCACCTTTTGACTTTTCTTTCGCACCTCTATGAAGCAAAGCGCGCCGCGCGCCGAGCCGCCTTGGCCGTGCGGCAGGGCTGCGACCCCACGTTTGGCGTGCGTCTTGGCGCTGTCCTTCTGGCAGGCTTCCCACCGCCTGCAGGCGCCGTGGTCAGTGGCTTCTGGCCGCTGGAGGGCGAGATCGACATTCGCCCGCTGCTTGAAATCCTGCACGAACGCGGTCACGTCGTCGCACTCCCTGAAACAACACCGCTCGGCAACCCATTGATTTTTCGGCATTGGACTCCCGGTGCGCAGATGATCTGCGAGCGGTTCTCCACCTTTCGTCCGGATGGTCCGGTGGTGGTGCCGGATTTTCTGCTGGTGCCGCTGCTCGCCTTTGACGCGGCCGGGCGGCGGCTGGGATATGGCGGCGGCTACTACGATCGCACCCTTGCCTTGCTGCCCCACGCGGTGGCGGTGGGGTGCGCCTATGCGGCGCAGCAACTCGACGAAGTCCCCGCCGGCGAGTACGACGCCCGACTTCATGCGGTCGCCACCGAGCGCGCCGTGCACGTGTTCGAAAGACGATAGCATGCGAATTTTGTTCCTGGGCGACATCATCGGCCGCGCTGGCCGCGAGGCAGCATGTGCCGGATTGCCCGGTTTGCGCGCGGCGATGCGAATCGACCTGGCCATCATCAACGGCGAGAACGCCAGCCATGGTTTCGGCCTGGCGCCCGATATGGCCGAGAGCCTGTTCGCCGCTGGCGCCGACGTGATCACGCTCGGCAACCACGCCTGGGACCGCAAGGAACTGGCGTCTTATATCAATGATCACCCGCGGTTGATCCGCCCGTTGAACTTCCCGCCGGGCACGCCGGGCCAGGGCAGCGTGGTGGCGACGTTGCGCGATGGCAGGCGGGCGCTGGTGGTCAACGCGATGGGGCGCCTGTTCATGGACCCGCTGGATTGCCCGTTCCGCGCCACCGCCGTTGAACTGGCCAAACACAAACTGGGCACGACGGTGGCCGCTGTGGTGATCGACTTTCACGGCGAGGCGACATCGGAAAAAATGGCGTTTGGCCATTCGTTCGATGGCCAGGCCAGCCTCGTTGTCGGCACCCACACGCATTGCCCGTCGGCCGATCACCAGATCCTGCCAGGAGGAACCGCATTTCAGTCCGATGCCGGTATGTGCGGCGATTATGACAGCGTGATCGGCATGTCCAAGGAAGGTGCGGCCGCGCGGTTCTGGCGCAAGATGCCCGGCGATCGCCTGGCGCCGGCTGATGGACCCGTCACCCTGTGCGGTCTGTTCGTCGAGACCGACGACGCCACTGGCCTGGCCATTCGCGTCGAGCCGGTGCGCCAGGGCGGGCGGCTTTCGCAGACGATGCCCATCGGCTAGAAAGCGGGATAAGGGTTGCCCAGAAAGGAACAATGCCATGACCGCAATCACCGCCATCCCGCGCAGCCGGCAGGTTCTGTTCGTGGTTCATGCGCTGGGTCTTAGCCTGCTGATCGCGGCGTCCGCCCATATCAACGTGCCGTTCTGGCCGGTGCCGATGACGTTGCAGACCTTTGCGGTGGTGCTGATCGCTGCCACCGCCGGCACCTCGTTGGGCCTGGCCGCCATGGTCGCCTATCTCATCGAGGGCGCGTTGGGCCTGCCGGTGTTCGCGTCCGGCGTGGGTGCGGCAGTGCTGGTCGGCCCCACAGCTGGCTATTTTGCAGGCATGGTGGCGGCGATGGTGATCGTGGGCACCGCACGCGGCGGCGTGCAGACGGCCATCGGCATGCTGGCGGCGACCTGCATGATCTATCTGGCTGGTGCCGTATGGCTTGCACAGTTCGTCGGCATCGATCGCGCGATCGCCATGGGCGTGATACCGTTCCTGCTGGGCGATCTGGTGAAGATGGCGCTGGCCTGGACCGTCGCGCGGGTGGCGCTCCGGAGCCGAGCTTAATTATACGTTTTCAAGGAGGCCACCTTGGCCGGGCATAGTCAGTTCAAGAACATCATGCACCGCAAAGGTGCACAGGATGCCAAGCGCGGCCGCGCGTTCGGCAAGCTGATCCGCGAGATCACCGTATCCGCGAGATCCGGCCTGCCGGACCCCGCCTTCAACCCGCGTTTGCGCGCGGCGGTGACGGCGGCGCGGCAACTCAACATGCCGCGCGATACCATCGAGCGGGCTATCAAGAAGGCCAGCGGTGCCTCGGGCAGCGACGATTATGTGGAGGTTCGCTACGAGGGCTACGGCCCGGCGGGTGTGGCCGTCATCGTGGAAACGCTGACCGACAACCGCAACCGCACCGCGTCGGACATCCGCACCGCGTTCAACAAATCCGGCGGCGCGCTGGGTGAGACGAATTCTGTTT
>JAYTHH010000427.1:0-2917 GCA_043732745.1 Rhodospirillales bacterium | reverse complement strand
CCATCGCCACCAGCGTCTGCCATACACCGCGCGAGGCGACACCAGCGCCGAAGCGGTTCATCAAAAGGTCTGCCAATGGGGAGCCGATCAGCGCGCCGCCGCCGAACCCCATGATCGCCATGCCGGTGGCCATGCCACGCCGGTCCGGAAACCATTTGATCAGCGTCGATACGGGCGAGATGTAGCCGAGCCCGAGGCCGATGCCGCCCAGCACGCCGGACCCCAGCCACATCATCCACAGTTGGTGCGTGTAAACACCGAATGCCGAGATCAGCAGCCCGCCGCACCAGCATACGGCTGCATAGACGCCTGCCCGCCGCGGGCCCACACGCTCCAGCCAGCCGCCCCAGATGGCTGCGGACGAGCCGAGAAAGATAAAGAACAGCGTATACAGGACAGTCAGGTCGGACACGCGCCAATCGTATGTGGTGGTGACCAGCATCGTCAGGATGCCGACATCCGCCGGCGCGGCCAGCGACTTGTCGCTGCCCAAGAGCCGGGTCAGCGGCAGCCAGAACACCGAGAAGCCGTAGGCCATGCCGATGCACAGATGGATCGCGAGCGCCGCCGGGGGCACCATCCAGCGGTTGAAGCCCGGCCGGGCCACCGTGTGCGAACGATCGAAAAAGCTGCCGCGCAGTTCCGCCTCGCGTAGCATGAGTCCGTCGGCCATGAAGTCTCCCCGTGGAACGCTTTGCATCCCGCTTTTGTTTGATTGCTGCGACAAATCACCGATGCGGGCAATAAATGCAACAGCCAAATCAATCTCATTTACCGATCAAGTGATCGAAATTTGCGCCAGGGCCTTCAGACGACGCGGCGGCGAAACGCCATCGCTGCGTCTGGCGCCCGTTGCTTGTCGCCGGAGATGAAGAACATGAAGGCTTCGCGTGCGTTGCGTGTCGCTTTTGGGCCGGCCCGCGGCAGGTCGTCGGCTTCAAGCCCCTGAGCCCAGGCCTTGACCCGGGCGGCCCAATCATCGAGCGCCGATGCAGCATAACCCTCCGGCTCGTCCGCGGCGTTGTGCTCCAGCCGGGCGTAGACGAAATCCGCGGTGAGGTCTGCCAGAAGCGTGTGCTTGTCGCTCTCGATGATGGCGTGGGCCACGTTGTGGTCGCGCAACAGGTCCATGTATGCCGGGTCGTTGAAGCTCTCGTGGCGGGTTTCGATCACGTGCCGCAAGCGCAGACCGTCTTGCTGGGCCGGCAGGAGGGCGAGAAAGGCGGCGAAGGCCTCGCGGTCGAAGCGCCGGGTCGGCGGGAACTGCCACAGGATCGGGCCCAGCTTGGGGCCGAGCAGCGTGATGCCAGAGACGAGGAACGCCGTCACGCTGTCGCCCGCGGCGGCGAGGTCCTTCTTGTGGGTGGTGAAACGCGATGCCTTCACTGCGAAGACGAAGCCATCGGGGGTCGCGTCCCGCCATTTCAGATAGCTTTCTGGCTTCTGCCGGCCGTAGAAGGTCGCATTGATCTCGATTGCCGACATCTTTCCGGACGCATAGGCGAGTTCCTGCGCGTGCGGCAGGCCTTCCGGGTAGAAGACGCCGCGCCATGGCGGGAAGGTCCAGCCACCGATGCCCACATGGATAGCCGCCAAAGGTAAAGACTTCGTCAACGGCGCACCTGTTTGTTCCACTGTTCCGCCCTGCCGCTCCGTTTTGCCCGGCCCGGTGCAGCGCGTCGAGTTTCGTGACCGGGCCTCGGCGTGATAGGGCGCTTCCCATGAACCCCCTTCCCCATGGTGGCCGGCTGATCGAGGCGAGCTTGGCCTACCCCGAGGCCGAGCGGCCGTGGCTCGATCTCTCGACCGGCATCAACCCCGAGGCCTATCCGTTCACGCCCCCGCCGATCGAGGCATGGCACCGCCTGCCCGAACCGGAGCAGCTGCAGGCCCTGGAAGCCGCCGCGGCCACGGCCTATGGGGTGCGGGACGCGGCGATGGTCGTGGCCGCGCCGGGCACGCAGGCGCTGATCCACCTGTTGCCGCGCCTATTCCCGCAGCAACGCATCGGCATCATCGACCGAACCTATGCCGAGCATGCGGCGGCCTGGCGCGCTTCCGGCACCGAGGTGGTGGCGGGACAGGCCGATGCGCTGGTCTTCTGCAACCCGAACAACCCGGACGGGGCGCGCCATACGCCCCAGGCGCTGCTGGACCGTGCCCGTGCGCTGCGCCTGCTGGTGGTGGACGAGGCCTTCGTCGATTTCGTGCCCAGCCTCAGCCTGGCGCCCCTGCTGCCGATCCCGCGTGTCATCGTGCTGCGGTCGTTCGGCAAGGCCTATGGGCTTGCGGGCCTCCGCCTCGGGTTCGCGCTGGCGGAGCCCGGCATCGCCGAGCAGATCCGTGCCGCACTCGGCCCCTGGCCGCTCAGTGGCCTGGCCATCGCCATCGGTATCCAGGCCCTGTCCGACACGGGCTGGCGCGCCCGCGCCGCCACGACGGCACGTGAGGCCTCCGACCGGCTCGATATGGTGCTCGAACAGACCGGCATGCGGATCGTGGGCGGCACGACGTTGTTCCGGACCGCGGAGACGCTCAACGCCGCCGCCGTCGCCGACCGTCTGGCCCGCGCCGGCATCCTGGTGCGCCGCTTTGGCTACGCGCCCGATTGGCTGCGCTTTGGCCTGCCGCCGCATCTCAACGGCTGGCTGCGGCTGGAAAACGCGCTGCATTAGGGGACCAGCAGCACCTTTCCCCTGTGTCCGGCGGCCTGCATCCGCGCGTGCGCGGCGCTGGCCTGTGCCAGCGGGAACACCTCATGCGTCACCGTGCGGATCGCCCCGGCCGCAATTTTCGGCCACACCAGTTCTCGCAGTTCGGCGACCACGCGCGCCTTGAAGGCAGCCGGCCGGGTGCGGAGCGTGGAGCCGGTGTAGACGATGCGCTTCAACATGACGGGCATGAGGTTGATCTCCAC
>JAYTHH010000426.1:0-2926 GCA_043732745.1 Rhodospirillales bacterium | reverse complement strand
AACCGTAATACATGCCGCGAAACATGTGGATATAAACGATGATGAAGAACATCGAGGCGCCGTTGGCGTGCACGTTGCGCAGCAGCCAGCCATAGTTGACGTCACGCATAATGCGCTCGACGCTGTCGAAGGCCATTCCGGTCGAGGCGGTGTAGTTCATCGCCAGGAAGATGCCGGTGGCGATCATGATCATCAGGTTGATCATCGCCAGCGCGCCGAAGTTCCAAAAGTAGTTGAAGTTCTTCGGCGTCGGGAAAACGCCGTACTCCTTCTGCATCATTGTGAAGATGGGCAGGCGCGTGTCCACCCAGTTGATTACCGGGTTGGAAAACTCACTCTTGTGCAGGCCAGCCATAGCTTTGCTCCGATTGCCCCTGACGTGCGGGGACTTCTTCTTAAAAGGATGCGTCAGCCGATCTTGATGCGGCTGTCGGACATGAAGGCATATGGCGGCACGGCCAGGTTGAGCGGCGCAGGCCCGACGCGCACACGGCCCGACACGTCATACTGGCTGCCGTGGCAAGGGCAGAACCAGCCGCCGAAACCGCCGCGCGGATCTGTGGGCTTGTTGCCCAACGGCACACAGCCGAGATGGGTGCAGATGCCGATGACAACGAGCCACTTCGCCTCGCCGGCCTTCACCCGCGACTCGTCGGTGGCGGGATCGTTGAGGTCGCTGAGCTTCACGCCCTCGGCGGTCTTGATCTCGTCGGCCGAGCGATGGCGCACGAAGATCGGCTTTCCGCGCCATACCACTGTCACCGCCTGGCCGACCGGCACCGGGGTCAAATCGAACTCGACCGACGACAGCGCCAGGATGTCGCTCGACGGGTTCATGCTGTCGATCAGCGGCCACGCCAAGGCGCCCAAACCGATCGCGGCCGACGAGGCCGCAACCAGTTTAAGGAAATCGCGCCTGGGATGATCCGGCGCGTGCCCGTCTTGCGGGGCGTGGGCGGTTGCAGACATCGATCGGCGTCCTTCTTTGCGTTCCGCCAGCGGCGGAGGTTTTTCATCCCGCCGATGGCGGGGCTGTCACTTACGTCGTATACACTCAACCAGGGGCAAGGCGGCAAAAACCCCGCGGCTTCGGGGCAAGCCGACGTTCTTCTATAACCGACCTTTCGCCCCTGCAACATGGCAAGGGCGCTCTTCCAGCATTGACACACTCTATAGCTAAGGTGAAATCGCGATGCCGCAATCCTCACTCGCTCCAGAAGCCACTTCGAACGACGTGCCACCGCACGATGCCCTGAAGGAGACAGCCCGCGCATGGTTCGAACAGCTGCGCGACCGGATCTGCGCCGCGTTCGAGGCGATCGAGGACGAAGCTGAAGGTCTGGTGCAGTACAACGCCAAACCGGCCGGTCGTTTCGTGAGCACGCCCTGGACGCGCGAAGAAGGCGGTGGCGGCGTGATGAGCGTGATGCGCGGCCGGGTGTTCGAGAAGGTCGGCGTCAACGTGTCCACCGTTGCCGGTGAATTCAGTCCGAATTTCCGCACCCAGATCCCCGGCGCCGCCGAAGATCCCAGGTTTTTCGCCACTGGCATCTCGCTGGTTGCCCACATGGCCAGCCCCCGAGTCCCGGCCGCGCATTTTAACACGCGGATGCTGGTGACCACGCGCGGCTGGTTCGGCGGCGGCGGCGACCTGACGCCGATGCGGCTGGAGGCGCCCGAAGCGATCGAGGACGCGGCCAGCTTCCACGCGAGCTTCCGCGGCGCCTGCGACAAGCACGACTTGGACTACTATCCCCGCTTCAAGGAATGGTGCGACCGCTATTTCTTTCTGCCGCATCGCAACGAACCCCGCGGCGCCGGCGGCATCTTCTACGATCACATCTTCACCGGCGACGCCGAGGCGGATTTCGCCTTCACCCGCGATGTCGGCCTGGCCTTCCTGGACGCCTATCCCGCCATCATCCGCAAACGCATGGCTGAGACGTGGACCGCCGAGGAACGCACCCACCAATTGGAGCGTCGCGGCCGCTATGTGGAGTTCAACCTGATCCATGACCGCGGCACGCTGTTCGGGCTCAAGACCGGCGGCAACGTGGAGGCGATCCTCATGAGCCTGCCGCCCGAGGTGCACTGGCCTTAAGGCGGACGGGCCCTAGATCCCCAACCCTGGGTTTCGGATCGTCCGCCGGAAGCCGCCGCCCCGAACCGATCCGCCGCAAAAATGCTGCGCCCGCTAAGGTTGCGTTGAGGGGACACAACTCGTAACTCTCCGTGAAACGACTACCTTCTGGTCAGTCTGACAACGGCGACAATGTCGCCCACGAGAGGGAATAGGCATGAGCGACCAGACACCGAGCACCGTCACGATCACGCTGGACGGCACCAACAAGTCCACCACCATCAAGCTGCTCGAAGGCACGATCGGGCCGGCGGTCGCGGATATCCGCAAGCTCTACGCCGATCTCGGCATCTTCACCTACGATCCCGGCTATGGCGGCACCGCGGCATGCGAAAGCAAAATCACCTATATCGACGGCGACGAAGGCATCCTGCTGCATCGCGGCTACCCGATCGAACAGCTCGCCACGCAGTCCAGCTTTCTCGAAGTGGCGCATCTTCTGCTGAACGGCGAACTGCCGAATGCTGCGGAAAAGCAAGACTTCGAAATGGGCGTGATGCGCCACACCATGCTGCATGAGCAGATCCGCAGCATCTACCAGGGCTTCCGCCGGGACGCGCATCCAATGGCCGTCATGTGCGGCGTGGTCGGCGCATTGTCCGCGTTCTACCACGACAGCCTGGACATCAATAACCCCGACCACCGCCGCATCAGCGCCTTTCGTCTCATCGCCAAGGTGCCGACGATCGCGGCCTGGGCCTACAAATACACGATCGGCCAGCCGTTCATGTATCCGCGCAACGACCTCGGATACGCGGAAAACTTTCTCTACATGATGAACGCGGT
>JAYTHH010000425.1:0-9718 GCA_043732745.1 Rhodospirillales bacterium | reverse complement strand
GAGTTCGAGGTTCTGAAGCGCGAATACGACGCCGCCATTGGGAAGCTGCAGGCCCGCTTCGAGCAGAAAGTTGAAAAACTGCAGCGCGGCGACGAGTTGCCGCCAGGCGTGATGAAGATGGTCAAGGTGTTCGTGGCGGTGAAGCGCAAGCTGCAGCCGGGCGACAAGATGGCCGGACGGCATGGCAACAAGGGCGTGGTCAGCCGCATCAACCCGATCGAGGACATGCCGTTCCTTGAAGACGGCACGCCGGTCGACATCGTGCTGAACCCGTTGGGCGTGCCGTCGCGCATGAACGTGGGGCAGATCCTTGAGACCCATCTGGGGTGGGCCTGCGCCACCTTCGGCAAGCAGATTGGTGAATTGGTGGAAGATTACCGCCGCACCGGCGCGCATCGCCAGGAGCTGTTAGACAAGCTGAAGGATGTGTATGGCGAGAAGATCTTCGCTGAGCAGATCGCGCCGATGGACACCACGCAGCTGACCGAGCTGTGTGACAACCTCAAGAAGGGCGTGCCGATCGCAACGCCGGTGTTCGATGGCGCCCGGATGGGCGATATCGAGGGCATGCTGACCAAGGCGGGCCTCGGCACGTCCGGCCAAGTGATGCTCACCGACGGTCGCAGCGGTGAGCCGTTCGAACGCGCGGTGACGGTTGGCATCATTTACATGCTCAAGCTGCACCATCTGGTCGACGATAAGATCCATGCGCGTTCGATCGGGCCGTATTCGCTCGTGACCCAGCAGCCGCTGGGCGGCAAGGCGCAGTTCGGTGGGCAGCGCTTCGGAGAGATGGAGGTTTGGGCGCTTGAGGCTTATGGCGCCGCATACACCTTGCAGGAGATGCTGACGGTAAAGTCCGACGACGTGTCCGGGCGCACCAAGGTCTATGAGGCGATCGTGCGTGAGCAGGACAACTTCGAGGCCGGCATTCCCGAGAGCTTCAACGTGCTGGTCAAGGAGTTGAAATCCCTCGGCCTCAACGTCGAACTGGATATGCGTCCCACTTGATTAAGCCGCGATTAAGCATTTTGCGTTTCTATCAAGTCCGTCGGGGTACTCCCCCGACGGCTCGGTTTCTTATTGACCGTGCGATTAACGCTTTCGGCCCAAGCGCCTTCAGCGATCGCACTTTGGGAGTTTCAGCATGAACGAGCTGATGAAGATCCTGGGCCAGGCTGGCCAGTCGATGACGTTCGACCAAATCAAGATCCAGATGGCCTCACCGGAGCAGATCCGGTCGTGGTCGTATGGTGAGATCAAGAAGCCTGAGACCATCAACTACCGCACCTTCAAGCCGGAGAGGGACGGGCTGTTCTGCGCCCGCATTTTTGGGCCGATCAAGGACTATGAGTGCCTGTGCGGCAAGTATAAGCGCATGAAGTTTCGCGGCATCATCTGCGAGAAGTGCGGCGTCGAGGTCACCCTCGCAAAAGTGCGTCGTGAGCGCATGGGCCATATCGAGCTGGCCTCGCCCGTTGCCCATATCTGGTTCTTGAAGTCGCTGCCATCGCGCATCGGCCTGATGGTCGACCTGACCCTGAAGGAGCTGGAGAAGGTTTTGTATTTCGAGAGCTATGTGGTTCTCGAACCCGGCACGACCGATCTCAAGCTGCATCAGTTGCTGACCGAGGACGGCCTGATCTCCAAACAGGACGAGTTCGGCGAAGACGCCTTCACGGCCGCCATCGGCGCCGAGGCGATCAAGCACATCCTGTCCAAGATCGACAGCGACGCCGAAAAGGTGAAGCTGCGCGCCGACCTTCGTGACACCACGTCCGAAGCCAAGCGCAAGAAGCTGGTCAAGCGGTTGAAGCTGATCGAGGCTTTCTCCGAATCTGGCGCCAAGCCGGATTGGATGATCCTTGAAGTTATCCCGGTTATCCCGCCTGAGCTGCGTCCGCTGGTGCCGTTGGATGGTGGCCGGTTTGCGACGTCTGACTTGAACGATCTGTATCGCCGGGTCATCAACCGCAACAACCGTCTGAAGCGGCTGATCGAGCTTCGCGCGCCGGATATCATTGTGCGCAACGAAAAGCGCATGTTGCAGGAATCGGTCGATGCGCTGTTCGACAATGGCCGTCGCGGTCGCGCGATCACGGGTGCGAACAAGCGGCCGCTGAAGTCGCTGTCCGACATGCTGAAGGGCAAGCAGGGCCGCTTCCGGCAGAACCTGCTGGGCAAGCGCGTCGACTATTCCGGTCGTTCGGTGATCGTGGTGGGGCCTGAGTTGAAGCTGCACCAGTGCGGTCTGCCGAAGAAGATGGCGCTTGAGCTGTTCAAGCCGTTCATCTATTCGAAGCTTGAGAAATATGGCCACGCCACGACTATCAAGGCCGCCAAGCGTATGGTGGAGAAGGAGCGTCCTGAGGTTTGGGACATTCTCGAGGAGGTTATCCGAGAGCATCCCGTGATGCTGAACCGCGCGCCGACCTTGCATCGGCTGGGCATTCAGGCGTTCGAGCCGGTGCTGATCGAAGGCAAGGCCATCCAGCTTCACCCGCTGGTGTGCACCGCCTTCAACGCGGACTTCGACGGCGACCAGATGGCAGTACACGTGCCGCTGTCGCTGGAAGCCCAACTTGAGGCCCGCGTGCTTATGATGTCGACCAACAACATCCTCAGTCCCGCCAACGGCAAGCCGATCATCGTGCCGAGCCAGGATATTGTGCTCGGCATCTACTACCTCTCGCTGGAGACGCCGGAATTCCGCGTGGCGCCGGACAACGAGGCGCATGCCTATGGCACGATCGGCGAGATCGAGCACGCGCTGGCGGCCAAGGTTGTGCAGATGCACACCAAGATCCGGGCCCGGTTCGACACGGTGGACGCTGATGGCAAGGCCGTGGTTCAGAAACAGATCACCACGCCGGGCCGCATGATTATCGCCCAGGTGCTGCCGAAGAACGCGTCCATTCCGTTCAGCCTGATCAACCGGCAGTTGACCAAGAAGAACGTGTCGGACGTGATCGACGCGGTGTATCGGCATTGCGGCCAGAAGGAGTGCGTGCTGTTCGCCGACCGCCTGATGGGCATCGGCTTCGCCAACGCTGCCAAGGCCGGGCTTTCCTTCGGCAAGGACGACATGATCATCCCCGCCACCAAGGGTGCCATGATCCTGAAGACCCAAGGCGAGGTCAAGGAATTCGAGCAGCAGTATCAAGACGGTCTGATTACCGCCGGCGAGCGCTACAACAAGGTGGTGGACGCTTGGTCACGCTGCACTGACGAAGTGGCCGGTGCCATGATGAAGGAGATCTCGCGCCAGGAGATCGGCCATCCCACCAACTCGGTGTGGATGATGTCGCATTCCGGCGCGCGTGGGTCGCCAGCCCAGATGCGCCAGCTGGCCGGCATGCGCGGCCTGATGGCCAAGCCGTCTGGTGAGATCATCGAGCAGCCGATTATCGCGAACTTCAAAGAAGGCCTGTCCGTTCTTGAATACTTCAACTCCACCCACGGCGCCCGCAAGGGGCTAGCGGACACCGCGCTGAAGACCGCAAACTCCGGTTACCTCACGCGGCGTCTGGTGGACGTGGCGCAGGATTGCATCATCGTGGAGACGGATTGCGGAACCAGCCTTGGGCTGCAGGTTCGCGCGGTGATGGATGGTGGCGATGTGGTTGCCTCGTTGTCTGAGCGAATCCTGGGCCGCACCACGGCTGAGGACGTGCTGGATCCGGTATCGGCCAAGTTGCTGGTGCCGGCCAACACGCTGATCGAGGAAACGCATGCCGAGATCATCGAAAAGGCGATGGTCGAGGAGATGAAGATCCGCTCAGTGCTGACCTGCGAGGCCAAAGTTGGCGTCTGCGGCGCCTGTTATGGCCGTGATCTTGCCCGTGGCACGCCGGTCAACGTGGGTGAGGCGGTGGGCGTCATTGCTGCACAGTCCATCGGCGAGCCTGGCACGCAGTTGACAATGCGCACCTTCCACATTGGTGGTGCGGCGACCCGTGGTGCCGAGGTGAGCGCGGTGGAGGCCAGCCATGACGGCGTGGTCGCCATGCGAAACCGTTCGGTCGTGATGAACTCGCAGGGTGTGGCCATCGTGATGTCACGTAACTGCGAGATTATCCTCACCGACGAGAAGGGCCGTGAGCGGGCGCGTTTCCGCGTGCCATACGGTGCGAAGTTGCTGACGGACGAGGGGGCCACCGTTGTCCGCCTGCAGAAGCTGGCGGAATGGGACCCCTACACCCTGCCGATCATCACCGAGCAGAATGGGCTTTTGGAATACCTGGATCTCATCGAGGGCGTGACCCTGGTTGAGCGGATGGACGAAGTGACCGGCCTGACGTCGAAGGTGGTGGTGGACTACAAGCAGAACGCCCGCGGCGCCGATCTGCGTCCGCGTCTTCAGTTGAAGAACGCGGCTGGTGAGGTGATCCGCCTGCCGAACGGGACGGATGCCCGCTACTTCCTCAGCCCCGACTCGATCCTTTCGGTCGAGAACGGCATCGAGGTGGCTGCCGGCGACGTGCTGGCGCGCATTCCGCGTGAGGGTTCGAAGACGCGTGACATCACCGGCGGTCTGCCGCGCGTGGCCGAACTGTTCGAGGCGCGTCGTCCGAAGGATCACGCCATCATCGCCGAAACCGATGGTCGCGTGGAGTTTGGCAAGGATTACAAGGCCAAGCGCCGGGTGATCGTGAAAAACGACGAGACACAGGAAGAAACGGAATATCTGGTGCCGAAGGGCAAGCATGTCTCGGTGCAGGAAGGCGACTTCGTACGTCGTGGCGACCCGTTGGTGGATGGGCCACGCGTGCCGCACGACATTCTGAAGGTGCTGGGCGTGCCTGCTTTGTCCGACTATCTCGTGAACGAGATCCAGGACGTGTATCGACTGCAGGGCGTGAAGATCAATGACAAGCACATCGAGGTGATCGTTCGCCAGATGCTGCAGAAGGTTGAGATCATCGATCCGGGTGACACGACCTTCCTGACGGGCGAGCAGATCGATCGGGTGGATTTCGATCATGAGAATCGGAAGCGTACAGCGGATGGCGATCGCCTGGCAACGTCGATGCCAGTGCTTCAGGGCATCACCAAGGCCAGCCTGCAGACCCACAGCTTCATCTCGGCCGCCTCCTTCCAGGAGACGACCCGGGTGCTAACCGAGGCGGCCACGGCAGGCAAGGTGGACACGCTGGTGGGCCTGAAGGAGAACGTGATCGTGGGTCGTCTGATCCCGGCCGGCACCGGCTCGGTGATGAACCGCCTGCGCGGGATTGCCGCTGGGCGGGACAATCAGCGTTCGATGCCGGATCAGCCGACGCCGGCGCTAACGCGGGGGTAGTTTATCCGAGTCGTATAGCTGGACCGATGATGGGTCGGGAGGGCGGAGCCTGGGATTGAAAGATCCCGGGCTTTGCCCATCCGACCCATCGTTGTGTGATGGCAACCGCGGCGCTTGTGGGCGGTGTGGGGCCGGGCTACAGCGGTCGACCGGATGGCGTGTGGCACTGGGTTGTCCCGCCGCCAAGCGACGGCTCGCAATAACGGGTTTTACGGGTCTGTCTGACCCCCGCGCAGATCGTACTACTGCCATCGGCGTGACGTTCTCGGCGTTTTCTTGGCAATCATGACCGCATCGCTGCTTGACTCGGCTGGATGTGCATCATAGGTTCCGCGCCCTTAGCTGACCTCTGATCGGGTTGTTTTTGCAGGCACCTACTCGTGCGGCGCCGCTCTTCGGGAAAAGGGCTCAGGCCGCGTGATTTGGACCCCGCAGGGCGGATTTCCGCCTTCTGTGGGGATTGTCTTTGGAAATGGCCTTGGTTAGGGCTTTCGCCATACGGAGTGAACAGGGTCTATGCCGACCATCAACCAGCTGATCGCGAACGGTCGTGAGCCTGCGCCGAAGCGGAATAAGGTTCCTGCATTGCAGGGCTGCCCGCAAAAGCGTGGTGTTTGCACCCGCGTGTATACGACGACCCCGAAGAAGCCGAACTCGGCACTTCGTAAGGTTGCCAAGGTTCGTTTGACCAACGGTTTCGAAGTTGTGAGCTACATCCCCGGCGAGGGGCACAATCTTCAAGAGCATTCGGTTGTGCTGATCCGTGGTGGTCGCGTGAAGGACTTGCCGGGTGTGCGTTATCACATCCTGCGCGGCGTTCTGGATACGCAGGGCCTGCCGAAGCGCCGCAAGCGCCGGTCGCTCTACGGCGCCAAGCGTCCGAAGTAAGAGAGGGAATGCGATGAGCCGTCGTCACCGCGCTGCGAAGCGTGAAATTCTGCCGGATGCGAAGTTCGGCGACACCGTTATTACGCGCTTCATGAATGCGCTGATGTATGACGGGAAGAAGTCTGCTGCCGAAGGGATCGTCTACGGCGCGATGGAAACTATGAAGAAGCGCGGCGGCCCTGCGGCTGACCCGGTTCGCATGTTCCATGAAGCGCTGGACAACGTGAAACCGGCCGTTGAGGTGCGTTCGCGCCGCGTTGGTGGTGCCACGTATCAGGTGCCTGTCGAGGTTCGCACCGAGCGCCGGCAGGCTTTGGCCATCCGCTGGATCATCGACAGCTCCCGCAAGCGCGGTGAGCATACGATGGAAGAGCGGCTTTCCAACGAGCTGATGGATGCGGTGAACAACCGTGGTTCGGCCGTGAAGAAGCGCGAAGACACGCACCGGATGGCCGAAGCCAACAAGGCTTTCAGCCACTACCGCTGGTAAGTTCCGCGCCGATGCGAGCCGGCGCTCTTGAGTGTGTGACCAGACTTTAGAACCAACCCCCGTTTGTAGATCGGGCACGGAGAAGACCACGATGGCCAAGGCGAAATTTGAGCGGAACAAGCCGCACTGCAACATCGGCACGATCGGCCATGTGGACCACGGCAAGACCTCGCTGACGGCTGCGATCACGAAGGTGCTGGCGAAGTCCGGTGGCGCCGTTTTCACTGCATATGACCAGATCGACAAGGCTCCGGAGGAGCGTGCGCGCGGCATCACGATCTCGACCGCCCATGTTGAGTATGAGACTGCCACCCGCCACTACGCCCACGTGGACTGCCCCGGTCACGCCGACTACGTGAAAAACATGATCACCGGCGCCGCGCAGATGGACGGCGCGATTCTGGTGGTGTCCGCCGCCGACGGCCCGATGCCACAGACGCGAGAGCACATCCTGCTTGCCCGCCAGGTTGGCGTTCCGGCCCTGGTCGTTTTCCTCAACAAGATGGACATCGCCGACGCCGAGCTGGTTGAACTCGTCGAGATGGAAGTGCGTGACCTGCTGAGTAGCTACAAGTATCCGGGCGACGATATCCCCATCATCATGGGCTCGGCCGTTTGCGCGCTGAACGACACGCAGCCGGAAATCGGCGAGCAGGCCGTCATCAAGCTGATGGCTGCCGTCGACAGCTACATCCCGCAGCCGATGCGCGCGCTGGACAAGCCGTTCCTGATGCCGATCGAAGACGTGTTCTCGATCTCGGGTCGTGGCACGGTCGTGACCGGTCGCGTTGAGGCGGGCATCGTGAAGGTCGGCGAGGAAGTCGAGGTCGTCGGCATTCGCGACACCACGAAGACCATCGTCACCGGCGTGGAAATGTTCCGCAAGCTGCTCGATCAGGGCCAGGCTGGCGACAACATCGGCGCCTTGTTGCGCGGCACGAAGCGTGAAGACGTCGAGCGCGGCCAGGTTCTGGCCAAGCCGGGCACCATCAAGCCGCACAAGAACTTCAAGGCCGAGAGCTACATCCTGACGAAGGAAGAGGGTGGCCGTCACACGCCGTTCTTCACCAACTATCGTCCGCAGTTCTACTTCCGCACCACGGATGTGACCGGCATCGTGAACCTGCCCGAGGGCGTGGAGATGGTGATGCCTGGTGACAACGTGTCGATGGATGTCGAGCTGATTCAGCCGATCGCCATGGATGAGGGCCTGCGCTTCGCCATTCGCGAAGGTGGCCGCACCGTCGGCGCCGGCGTCGTGGCTTCGATCAGCGCCGACACCGTGGTCGCCAAGAAGTAAGACTGAGAGAAGAACGCCAGGGGCTTCGCGGCCCCGGGCGGTATGAAAGATCGCGCCATGGACAACCAGAATATCCGCATCAGGCTGAAGGCCTATGATCACCGCGTGCTCGACAACAGCACGAAGGAGATTGTGAACACGGCCAAACGCACGGGTGCACGGGTTCGCGGGCCAATTCCGCTGCCGACGCATATCGAGCGGTTCACCGTGAACCGCAGCCCGCATGTGGACAAGAAAAGCCGCGAGCAGTTCGAGATCCGGACCCATCGTCGTCTTCTCGACATTGTCGATCCGACCCCGCAGACGGTCGACGCGCTGATGAAGCTGGATCTGGCCGCCGGCGTAGACGTCGAGATCAAGATCTAAGCTTTCGTCTTACTTGCCCACCGCTCTTTGACTACGGTTCCGGACGGTCGTTTGGATCTGCCATCAACCTAAGGACCTTCGTTACGGGTCCCTCTGGGAACGGATATAATGCGAACAGGATTACTCGCTCTGAAGCTGGGGATGACTCGGCTTTTCAAGGCTGATGGGACTCATGTGCCGTGCACTGTATTGCATCTAGATGAGTTGCAGGTAGTGGGCACGCGGACCGTCGAGAAGAATGGCTACAATGCTGTTCAGCTTGGCTGGGGCACTGCGAAGGTGAAGAACGTCTCGCAGCCCAACAAGGGACACTTCGCAGCGGCGAAGGTCGAGCCGAAGAAGCGCTTGGCCGAGTTCCGCGTGTCCGAGGACGCGCTGCTCGAGACCGGGGCGTATCTCTCAGCCGATCATTTCGTGGTCGGGCAGAAGGTCGACGTTTGCGGTATCAGTAAGGGCAAGGGTTTTGCCGGTGCGATGAAGCGTTGGAACTTTGCTGGTCTTGAAGCCTCGCATGGCGTTTCGGTGTCTCACCGTTCGCACGGTTCGACCGGCAACCGCCAGGACCCGGGCAAGACCTTCAAGAACAAGAAGATGGCAGGGCACCTGGGTGCGGAGCGGATCACCACGCTCAACCTCGAGATCGCGCATGTCGATGCCGACAAGGGCTTGGTCTTCGTCAAGGGTGCAGTGCCCGGCGGGAAGAATGGCTACGTGTTCGTGCGTGACGCGATCAAGAAGGATCGCCATGCGGAGGCGCCGTATCCGGCTGGTCTTCGTAAGGTCGTCGAGCCGGCGCCCGCCGTTGAAGCTTCGGTCTGAGGAATACGTAAATGCAGATCGAAATCAAAACCCTCGACAATGGCAGCGCCGGCACGGCCGAGCTGCCCGACGAGATCTTCGCCATCGTTCCGCGTCAGGACGTGATGGCCCGTGTGGTGCATTGGCAGTTGTCCAAGCGTCGCTCCGGCAATCACAGGATCAAGGGCATGGGCGAAGTCTCCGGCACGACCCGCAAGCCATACAAGCAGAAGGGCACCGGCAACGCCCGTCAGGGCTCGTTGCGCGCGCCGCAGTTCCGCAAGGGCGGCGTGGTGCATGGTCCCGTGGTGCGTGATCACGGCTACGACCTTCCGAAGAAGGTGCGTCGTCTCGGCCTGCTGTCCGCGCTGTCGCAAAAGCAGCTCGACGGCAAGCTGGTGGTTTTGGATGTTGCCAATGGCGCCACCAAGACCCGTGAGCTGGCCGCGAAGATGAAGGTGCTGGGCTGGAAGTCGGCTTTGATTGTTGATCACGAGATCGATGGTGGCTTCTTACTCGCCAGCCGCAACATCATCGGCTTGGCTGTGCTGCCGACCATGGGTGCGAACGTTTA
>JAYTHH010000424.1:0-9722 GCA_043732745.1 Rhodospirillales bacterium | reverse complement strand
CGCGTCCTCGGCGCCGTAGCGGAGCGACAGGCGAAAATCCGGTCCGGACGGGTCGGAGAATGCAAAACGGTAGCCGCCCTGCATGTCGAAGAACGGCGAGACGTGCATCTGCTTGGATGCCGTCTGGCGGATGGTGCCGGACGCGTCCGGTACCGGCAGCACATAGGCGGTCTGGTCGCCGAACGTATTCTTTACCTCATGCAGAACGGCGCCAAGCCGGCCATCTCTGTCGTGACATAAATAGAACGCGATCGGGTTGAACGCGTAGCCGAGCACGCGTGGGATCGCCATCAGCCGGATGCGGTGGGCGAAGTTGGCGAGCCCGGCGCGCGCCAGATGAGCCTCCACCCAGGGCCGTAGTTTCGAACCGTTACGCGGGCCGTGATCGGCATCCTGCATTGATACCACGCCCGCCCGGTTGCGCCGAAACAGAACCGTCTCCGCAACGGTATCGAGATCGAGTGACATCATCCACATGCGATAGCTGAACCGGTGCACAAACGGCGTGTGCCGGACATGCGCGACCTTGCCGGAATGCAGCATCAGGCTCATGCGGCGGCGCGCTCGGCAGATGCGCTCCAGGGCGGGGTGATGCCCATCAGCGCCGCAACCCGCACCGCCGACGCGATGCCGTCCTCATGAAAGCCCCAGCCGCTCCAGGCACCGCAGAAATACACGCCGCCTTTCCCCTGGATCAACGGCAGCCTCTCCTGCGCGTCCATCGCCGCGGCATCGAATTGCGGGTGGCGGTAGGTTCGTTCCAGCAAGACGCTGCCCAAGACGGGCTCACGCAGCGGATTGAGCGTGGCCAGCAGCGGCAGTGTGGTTTTCAGCGATTGCAGCCGGTTCATCCAGTAGGTGACGCTGACGGTCTGCCCATGATCGGCGTCGCCGTCCGACATGTAGTTCCACGCCGACCACACCGAGCGGCGCACCGGCATCAAGCCTGCATCGGTGTGCAGGACCATGCGGTTTTCCTGGCAGCGAAACGCCCCCAGAACCTGGGATTCGTCCGCCGTCGGTTGCTGCAACAGCGCCAACGCCTGGTCGGCGTGACACGCCATCACCACCGCATCGAACCGTTCGGCCGAGCCGTCCTGCAGTTGCACGGACACGCCATCAGCATCGCGGGAGACGCCGATGATCTTCTGCGACACCCGCAAGCTCGGCAAATCCTGCACCATGCGCGCGACATACTTGATCGAACCGCCTTCCACCGTGCGCCAGGCCGGGCGATCCGTCAGCCGCAGCAAGCCGTGGTTGTGAAAGAACTGCGCAAAATGCCGGACCGGGAACGCACGCATACCCTCGACCGAGGCTGACCAGATCGCGGCGCCCATCGGCAGGATGTGATCCTCGACGAACGGCGCGCCATAGTGGTTCTCTTCGAGCCAATCGCCGAGGGTCTGGTTGCTGTCGGTCTGTAGCAAGGCCGGCGCCGAGCGATAGAAGCGCATCACATCCCGCAACATGCTCCAATAGCGCGGCCGCAGCAGGTTGCGCTTCTGCGCGAAAAGCTGGTGCAGTTCACCGCCGGCATATTCCATGCGGCCCTGGCCGATCGACACGCCGAACGACATGTCGGTGGGGATGGTTTTAACGCCGAGATGCGCGAACAGGCCGACCAGATTGGGATAGTTGAGCGCGTTGTACACGATGAACCCGGTATCGACGGTGATGTCCTTTCCCGCCACCGACACAAACTGCGTGTCCGCATGGCCGCCGGCGCGCGGCTGTGCCTCGAACAACGTCACGTCATGGCTATGACGTGCCAACCAGGCGGCCGACAATCCGGAGATGCCAGCACCGATGACGGCCAAACGTGGGAGGGTTGAAGAATTCATGTTGCTGACTTCGTGATGGTCTTCAAAGCGTCCAGGGCACGGATGCGGCCGAATGCGAGATCGATGATGGGAGCAGGGTAATTTCTGGGAGGATTTGGGGCATTCCAGGGCTGATGGATAAACGTGTCAGGCATTCTTGACAATTCGGGCACAAAAAGTCGGACATAGTCCCCGGCCCGATCGAATTTTTCGCCTTGCAGCACCGGGTTGAACACACGGAAGAATGGAGACGCATCGGCGCCGGAGCCGGCAACCCACTGCCAGGACGCCGCATTCGCCGCGAGATCCGCATCCACCAGCGTGTCCCAGAACCACGCCTCCCCGTCTCGCCAGTCGATCAGCAGGTGCTTGATGAGAAAGCTCGCCACGATCATGCGGACGCGGTTGTGCATCCAGCCCGTCTGCCAAAGCTGGTGCATGCCGGCGTCGACGATCGGGATTCCCGTCCGTCCCTGCTGCCAGGCGGCCAGGCCCTTTGTGTCGGTGCGCCAAGGAAACGCGGCATAGGCGGGCTTCAGCGGTGCGTCCGGTAGGCTGGGCGCGTGCCACAGCAAATGCGACGAGAATTCGCGCCACAGCAGCTCGCTGCGATAGACGTCGCTGCCGCGGCCTGCACCGGTGGCGTTCCACACCACGTTGGGCGAGATCTCACCCCAGGCCAGATGCGGCGACAGGCTGGAGGTGCCGGCCTGTCCCGGCAGGTTACGATGGGTGTCGTAGGCATCGATATGGGGCAGGAAGGCTTCCAGCCGTGCCGCCGCGCCGGCCTCGCCCGGCGTGTGGGCGGCGCGCAGGCCACCGGCCCAATCTGGCTTTGTCGGCAACAGCGCCCAATCGTCCAGAATGTCGCTTGTCGGCAGATGGGCGGTCGGGATCTTCGACGGCGTCGGGATCGGCTCATACGGCGCCATCGCCCGCAGGCACGCCTTGGAGAACGGCGTGAACACGCCGTATGGCGTGCCGCCGCCGGTGCGGATCTCGTTGGGATGGAACAGCAACGCCGTCCGGTGGCGCTGGATGTCGACGGATTTGTCCAGCGAGTCGATCTCCCGGCGCCCCCAGGGTTCGGTCGGCTCGCCGACATGCACACGCTCGGCGCCGGTCTCACGCAGCAGCTTCGGAATTTCGTCGCCGTAGCGTCCGCGGCGCAACACAAGCGCTGACCCGCGCCGCCGCAGATCGGCATCGAGCGAGGCCAGGCTGTGATGCAGCCACCAGAGCGAGGCACCGCCGGGCGCCCACGCACCTGGCGACATCTCGTCGAGGATGAACACCGGCACCACCGGCCGGCCATCGGCGATCGCAGCCGCCAGGGCCGCGTTGTCATGCAGCCGCAGGTCGCGGCGAAACCAAAGAAGAGCGGGGGTCGTCATGATGTGCGAGAATACTCCGATCCGTCTGCGATACGCCGAATGGTAAGTGCCGGATGCGTCAGCCGCGTGTCAGCACCGGCTCGGGATGGTCTCGCCTTGTGCCCGCACCAGGACGGCTTGGCGCGATCGGAAAGCTGTAGAGCCGCTCGCGGCCGAGGAGAAAAACGCGGCCACCTCTGGGGAAATGCACCCCGATGGCGGCGTCGCGCACGTCCAAACCGCCTGTATAGGCGCCGATCGCCGGCAGCATCATGCGGTATCCATCGGCGATGAAACAGGGCCGGCACACCTGCGTGCCGCGCACCGGCACCGTCGCCTTCGGGTGGAAATGCCCGCTGATCTCGCCCATCACACGCCCCGCCAGCGCCTGATGGCGGAACACCAGCGGCCCTGCTTTGTACTCGTCCACCGCGATGCCGGACAAACCTTCGGGCGGCAGCGGGTCATGATTGCCCAGCACCCAGACGAAATCCGCCTCGGTGGTCAGATGCGTCAACCGCGCCATGTCGGGCGCCTGAAGACGCGACGCGCCTTTGGCATCGTGGAACGTATCGCCGAGGCAGACCACCGTGCGCGGACCGTATTTGCGGATCAGATGCGCCAGCAGTACCAGCGTTTCGCGCGTGTCATACGGCGGGAGCAGGCTACCCCTAATGGCCGCGGATGTGCCCTTTTCGAAATGCAGGTCAGACACTATCAGAATGCGTTGGCCGGGCCAGTGCAGCGCGCCGGCGGGGTCGAGCATCAGGCGTTCGCCGGCGATGTGAAGCGGCGCTGCGGTCATCCGAAAAGGCGTCCTTGTCTGCCCTTGTTAAGGGGGGGATTACGGTTGGGTGCGAGATTGGCGCGATGCACGGGATGCATGCGCAACGGCGGTGGCTCGGCCTCGCCGGTGGCCTCTGCCACCAGGGCCGCCTCCTCCAACAGCGCCTCGTCCGAGCCTTCGGTGCGCACGTTCTCGCGGCCGATATCGAGCAGCACCGGCACCGCCAGCGGGCTGACCCGGCTGAGGATCACGTGATGCACGCGCCCGGCGATTCGGCCCAGCATCTCGGCGATGCGGTCGATATCGGTCAGCCCCGACGCCGCATCGGCCCGCGTCGCCCGCAGCAGGATATGGCCGGGCTGGTGGCGGCGGAGCACGTCGTAGATCAGGTCGGAATTCACCGTCACCTGGCGGCGGTTCTTCTCCATGCCGGGATAGTTGCGGGTGATCAGCCCGGCGATCACGGCCACATTGCGAAATGTCCGCCGCAACATGGAGCTTTCGTCCATCCATGCCTCCAGATCGTCGCCCAACATGTCCTGCTCGAACAGCCGGCCGATATCTGTGGGCTCGGTGGCGCTCCAGGTTGCCAGCACGTAGTCAGTCGCAACGAAGCCCAGCGGCTGCATGCCGAATCGCTCCATGCGCCGGGTCAGAAGCATGCCCAGGGTCTGATGCGCGTTGCGGCCCTCGAAACAATACGCCACCAGATACCAGCGATCGCCGCGCGGGAAGGTTTCCACAAGCAGATCGTCGCGCCCCGGCATCGCCGAGCGTTTCTGCTGGAGTTCCAGCCACTCGCGCACCGGCTCGGGAAATGCCGCCCACAGGCTGGGCGTATTCAGCATGGCGCGCACCCGGCTGGCGAGGTTGGTCGTCATCGGCATGCGCCCGCCGGCGTAGGCAGGCACCTTCGGCTCACCGGTGCCGCCATCCCTCACTTCCACCACGTTTTCCCGCAGCCTCAGGAACAGCAGGAGGCGGCCCGCGAACATGAACGTGTCGCCCGGGACCAGCATGTTAACGAAATATTCTTCTATTTCACCCAGAGTCCCTCCACTGCGCCCGCCATAGCGGACCTTCAGGACCGGAGCCTCGACGATGGTGCCGATATTCATCCGGTGCAGCCGCATTACCCGATCGGACATCACGTGCAGCAGGCCCTCGGAATCCCGAAACAGTTTTCGATACTGCTCGTACGCCTGGAGCGCGTAGCCGCCGTTTTCCACGAAGGCTACGGTGGCGTCGAAATCCTCTCGCGTCAGGGCATCATACGGGGCCGCCTGCCGGATCTCCTCGAACAGCACGTCGGGGTGAAACGGTGCCGCGCAGGCGCAGCCGAGGATGTGTTGCGCGAGCACGTCCAGCCCACCCGGCTTCGGCGCGTCGCCATCCAGTTCATGCGCCGCCACGCCCGCGATGGCGGCCTCGCATTCCAGCACCTCGAAGCGGTTGGCCGGCACCAGCAACGCGATACTGGCCTCGTCCATCCGGTGATTGGCCCGGCCCACGCGCTGCAGGAGTCGAGAGACGCCCTTGGGTGCGCCGACCTGGATCACCTGGTCGACCGACCCCCAGTCGATGCCGAGATCGAGCGACGATGTCGCCACCACCGCACGCAAACTTCCGGCGGACATCGCCGCCTCCACCCGCAGCCGCTGCGCCATCTCCAGGCTGCCGTGATGGATGGCGATCGGCAGCGTCTCGAAGTTCAGCTTCCACAGCTCCTGAAACACCAACTCCGCCTGCGCGCGGGTGTTGACGAACACGATCGTCATGGTGGCCAGCCTGATCCGCTCCAGAATTTCCGGCGCGCTGAACAGCCCCATATGGCCGGACCACGGCAGGCGCCCGGCCGGGAGGATCATGCCGATCTCCGGCGCCGCACCGCCCGCCACCTCGATGATCCGTGCCCGCGGCGACACATAACGACGGATCGCCTCACGATGCGCGACCGTGGCGGACAAACCGATGCGCCGCATGCCCGGCGCAAGTGCCGCCACCCTTGCCAGGCACAGCGCCAACTGGTCACCGCGCTTGGTGCCGGCCAAGGCGTGCACCTCGTCGATCACGACACGCCGCAGCGGCGCGAAAAACTCGGAAGCCTTCGGCTGGGACACCATGACGGCCAGGCTTTCCGGCGTGGTCAGCAGAATGTTCGGCGGCTTCTCGCTCTGCCGCCGCCTGCGATCCGCCGTGGTGTCTCCGCTGCGCGTCTCGATAGTGATATTGAGCCCCATCTCCGTCACTGGAACCGTCAGATTGCGGGCCACATCCGCCGATAGCGCCTTCAACGGCGAGACATACAAGGTGTGGAGCCCATCCTGCGGATTGGAGGCCAGACCCGAAAGACTCGGCAGAAACCCCGCCAACGTCTTGCCGCCGCCGGTCGGCGCGATTAGCAGAACGTCTTCGCCGCCAAGCGCTGCCGCCAGCACGTCCAACTGGTGTGGCCGCGCGGTCCATCCGCGCGAACCAAACCAGGTTGCAAAGCGTTCCAGCAATGTTCCTGTCATGCCACACAGATAATGGCTCTGGCGGAAATACGATAGCCGCGCCACATGAAGAATTATGCCGCATCCGCAAACCTGGCTGAAACCGTTGCCGGAAGGCCTGTATTGCGAGCCAGGCGGGTTCTTCATCGACCCCCAACGCCCGGTCGGCCGCGCCGTTATCACCCACGGCCATTCCGACCACGCAAGGCCCGGCCATGTCGCGGCACTGGCGACCGCTCCGACCATCGCCATCATGCAGGCGCGGATGGGGGAGGGGGCACCTCGCACCACACAGGAACTGCGTTTCGGTGAGCGCATCCGCCTCGGCAGTGTGACGGTCTGGCTCGAACCCGCCGGCCACGTGCTCGGCAGCGCCCAGGTCTGCATGGAATACGAGGGCAGCCGTGCCGTCGTCAGCGGTGACTACAAGCGTGGCCCCGACAGCACGTGCGAGCCCTTTGTGCCGGTGCCGTGCGACGTGTTCGTCACCGAGGCCACCTTCGCGTTGCCTGTGTTCCAGCACCCGGACCCGCATGCCGAAATCGAAAAACTGCTCGACAGCATCAGGCTGTTCCCCGAGCGTACCCATGTCGTCGGCTGCTATTCGCTGGGCAAGACGCAGCGGCTTATCTCGTTGATCCGCCAGGCCGGCTGGGACGCGCCGATCTGGCTGCACGGCGCACTCCTGCCGATGTGCAAGGTCTACGAAGATTTCGGCGTGCGGCTCGGCGATCTCCGCCCCGCCACCGTCGCCGCCAAAGCACAGCTGGTGGGCCAAATCGTGCTCGGCCCGCCTTCCGCCATTGCCGATCGCTGGGCGCGAAGGCTGGCCGAGCCGGTTGTTTGCCTCGCTTCCGGCTGGATGCGCGTCCGCCAGCGTGCAAAGCAGGGTGGCGTGGAATTGCCGCTGGTGATCTCCGATCACGCCGACTGGCGCGAACTGCTGGAAACGCTCGAAGAGGTTGGCGCCCCAGAAGTCTGGGTGACGCATGGCCGGGAGGAGGCGCTGATCCACGAGGCCGGGCTGCGCGGCATCAAGGGCCGCGCCTTGCGCTTGGTCGGCTATGGCGAGGAGGGCGAGGAATGATCGCCTTCTCCAACATGCTCGAACGCCTCGTGTTCTCGCCTGGCCGCTTGGCGAAGATCGCCATCCTGCGGCACTATTTCGAAACCCAGCCCGACCCGGAACGCGGCATCGGCCTTGCAGCTATGACCGGCGAACTGCGCTTCGCCCAGGCCAAGGCCGGGCTTATCCGCGACCTCGCGTCTCAGCGCACCGACTCGGTGCTGTTCGCCCTTTCCTACGACTATGTCGGCGACCTCGCCGAGACGGTGGCGCTGATGTGGCCGGCGCGCCCCACCAACCAGGCGCCGCCTTTGCTGTCCGAGGTGGCGGAAACCCTCGCCACAGCCGCCAAGAGCGAACTGCCTGACATCGTTTCCGGCTGGCTCGACGCGTCCGATTCGGCGGTTCGATTCGCATTGCTGAAGCTGATCACTGGCGGCCTGCGCGTCGGCGCTTCGGCCCGGCTTGCCAAAACGGCCCTGGCCGAATGTCGCCCGGGCCTGGTGCCTGACGATATCGAGGAAGTCTGGCACGGCCTCGCCCCGCCCTATGCCGGCCTGTTTGCCTGGATTTTTGACGATGGCCCACGCCCGGACCCGCGCGATGCGCCGGTATTTCGCTCGCCCATGCTGGCCCAGCCGATCGAACTCACCGATCTGGCACAGATCGACGCGACGGCATTTCGCGCCGAATGGAAATGGGACGGTATCCGGGTGCAATTGGTCAGCACCGCCGGCGGCCAGGCCCTCTACTCGCGCGGCGCCGAGGACATTTCCGGCGGCTTTCCGGAAATACTTGCGGCAATGGCGTCTCCTTCGGTGCTCGACGGCGAATTGCTGGTGCTGCGGGACGGCGTGGTGGCGCCGTTCTCCGACCTGCAGCAGCGGCTGAACCGGAAGGCGGTCAGCGCCAAGATGCAGCGCGACTTTCCCGTGCATGTGCGGTTGTACGACATTCTGTTCGATGGCGCCGAAGACATACGCGCGCTGCCCTTCGATGCGCGCCGCAGGCGGTTGGAGGCGTGGTATGCGCGCAACCGACCGCACCGCATGGATCTGTCCGAGGCAATTCCGTTCACCGAATTGTCCGAACTCGCCGAACTCCGCCTGTCCGCACGCGCCGCCTCCATCGAGGGCTTGATGCTCAAGCGCGGCGACAGCGCCTATGTGCCAGGCCGTCCGAAAGGTCTGTGGTGGAAATGGAAGCGCGATCCACTGACCATCGACGCCGTGTTGATGTATGCCCAGCGCGGCCATGGCAAGCGCAGCAGTTTTTACTCCGACTACACGTTCGGGCTCTGGCGCGGCGACGAGCTGTTGCCGGTGGGGAAGGCGTATTCCGGGTTCACCGACCAAGAATTGTTGATGCTGGACAAATGGGTGCGCGACCATACCACACAGCGTTTCGGCCCAGTGCGTGAGGTGGAGCGTGGCATCGTGCTGGAAGTGGCCTTCGATGCGGCGCAGCTTTCGACGCGGCACAAATCGGGGGTGGCGCTGCGATTCCCGCGGATATCCCGGATACGGCTGGACAAACCGCCGGCCGAGGCGGACCGGTTGGAGACGTTGATGGCTTTGGTCGAGAGGACGCCGGTTGGGTGAGGGTGTGGTGGATTTAGCCCATTCTACGTGCTGCGGCACACGCCGAAATGCGCTCACGGCACGCAATTCGCGCCGTGTCTCCACTGGGCTTTCACCCATAACCCCAGTTTAGAAAAAAGGCCGCACCCGAAGGTGCGGCCTTTAATCGAAGTGCCGAAGAACGCTGTTACGCGAGCTTCAGGTTCGCAGCAGCTTCCTTGCCGCGCTCCATCAGAACGTCATAGCTGACCTTCTGACCGTCATTGAGGCCCGTCAGGCCAGCAGCCTGCACTGCCGTGATGTGCACGAACACATCTTTGCCGCCGCCCTGCGGCTCGATGAAGCCGAAACCCTTGGTTGCATTGAACCACTTAACCGTACCAACAGCCATGTTCTCGTAACTCTCTTATTTAACTAGCGGCGTCCTGGTAGCACGCTTTGGTCTTGGAAGATACAAATTCATCACCGCAATCGAGAAGGGCTGATTGTTTGCGATTGTGAACGGGTTATTCCCAGATTTCGTTGGAGAACCGAGAAAGTCCGATCATTCTGACCGCCAGCACGCACCGCCTGCAGAACATGACCATGGGTGCCGCAT
>JAYTHH010000423.1:0-2950 GCA_043732745.1 Rhodospirillales bacterium | reverse complement strand
CGCGGAAACCGGCATCGTCGAGCGCCGCCAGTTCCGCCAGCAGCGGCGCCGTCAGGTCCTCACGGGCCGTGAGCTTGGCCTGCCGCGTCCGAACCGCGAACCGGTTCCACGGGCAGGCCGCGAGGCAATCGTCGCAGCCATAGATGCGGTTGCCCATCGCCACCCGGAACGCCTCGGGGATCGGGCCGGCGTATTCGATGGTGAGGTAGGCGATGCAACGCCGGGCATCAAGCTGGTAGGGCGCGGGGAACGCATCCGTCGGGCAGGCTGCGAGGCAACGCGTGCAACTGCCGCAGCGATCCGGGTGCGCGCCATCAGGGGTCAGGTCGAGAGAGGTGTAGATCTCACCAAGGAAAAGCCAGGAGCCATGCCGACGCGAAACAAGATTGGTATGCTTGCCCTGCCAGCCGATCCCAGCCTGCGCCGCCAGTGGCTTTTCCATCACTGGGGCGGTATCGACGAACACCTTCACGGCGTGCCCAAAGCGACTGACCACGAACTGCGCGAGGTGCTTGAGCATGCCCTTCACCACATCGTGGTAATCGCGGTTGCGGGCATAGATGGAGATATTGCCGCGGTCTTTGCGATCCAACGTGGCCAGTGGGTCGTCGTCTGGCGCGTAGGACAGTCCCAGGCAGATCACGCTTCGCGCTTCCGGCCACAGCGCTTTCGGATCGCCGCGCTGCTCGGCCCGATCTTCCATCCAGCCCATGTCGCCGTGCCGACCCTCGGCGAGGAAATCAGCTAATCGTCCGCGTGCATCAGGGCCTAGCGACGCCGGCGCAAACCCCACGGCATCGAAGCCGAGGGCCAGCGCCTTTTCGCGAATGGCGTCAGCCGCGTCCACGGTAAGGCGCCACGCCCTGGTCAGGCACCCACACACCGGCGGGCGGTTCGCCGGTCTGCCAGAACACGTCGATGGGAATGCCGCCGCGCGGATACCAATAGGCGCCGATCCGTAGCCAGGCGGGATCGGTGATCTCCACGATCCGGCTGGCCACCATCATCGAGCATGCCTCGTGGAAGGCGCCATGATTTCGAAAACTTGCCAGGAACAGCTTGAGGGATTTGCTTTCCACGATCCAATCGCGCGGCACGTAGTCGATCACCAGATGGGCAAAATCCGGCGCACCCGTCAGCGGGCAGAGCGACGTGAATTCAGGCGCAGCGAAGCGGATCAGGTAATGCGCATCGGGCCGCGGATTGGGCACGCGTTCCAGCACCGCCTGCTCCGGCGACTGCGGCGCAGCAAAGTCGTGGCCAAGTTGCGTGAGCCCGTCATAGCTTTCGGTCATTGCGTTTCTCCTCGCCATCCCGCCCGCACCTGTTCGGCGTGTTCGGCAAGGCGCGCTTGCCCGATGGCCTCGCGCATGCCGACCATCAGGTCCTGGTAGTATTGAATATTATGCCATGTCAGCAGCATCGGCCCGAGCATTTCCTCGCAGCGGAACAGATGATGCAGATAGGCGCGGCTATGTTTTGTGCAAAGCGGGCAGGAGCAACCGGGGTCGAGCGGCCCGCCATCGTCGGCAAAACGCGCGTTCCGCATGTTGTGCACGCCGTGGCTGGTATAGGCCCGTGCGGTGCGGCCGGCGCGAGTGGGCATCACGCAGTCGAACATGTCCACCCCGCGCATGACGGCGCCGAGCAGATCGTCCGGCGTGCCAACGCCCATCAGGTAGCGCGGCCGGTCTTCCGGCAGAGCGGGGGCGCAGTAGTCGAGAACGGAGAACATCGCCTCCTGCCCTTCGCCCACGGCAAGACCGCCGATGGCGTAGCCCTCGAAGTCGATCTTTGTCAGTTCCTGTATAGATCTTTCACGAAGATCCCGAAAAACGCCACCCTGGACGATTCCGAAAATGCCATAGCCCGACCGCGCGACGAAGGCATCGCGGGAGCGTGCGGCCCAGCGCATCGACAGCTCCATCGAAAGCCGCGTCTCCTCCTCGGTGGCGGGAAACTTCGTGCACTCATCGAAAGCCATCGTGATCGTGGCATCCAACTTGTGCTGGATCTCAATCGAGATCTGCGGCGTCAGGCGATGCCTGCTGCCATCGTGATGCGACTGGAATGTGACGCCGTCGGCATCGAGCTTGCGTAGGCCGGCGAGCGACATCACCTGGAAGCCGCCGGAATCGGTCAGGATTGGGCCGGGCCAGTCCATCATACGGTGGAGGCCGCCAAGAGCTGCCACCCGATCGGCGCCCGGGCGCAGCATCAGATGATAGGTGTTGCCCAGAACCAACTTCGCGCCGGTGCTGCGCACGGAGTCTGCCGTCATCGCCTTCACCGTGCCGGCGGTGCCCACCGGCATGAACACCGGCGTCGCCACATCGCCATGGGCGGTCTGCAAGGTTCCAAGGCGGGCTTGGCCATCGGTGGCGTGGCAGGTCCACGAAAGACTCATGCCGCGAGCTCCAGCAGCGAGCTGTCACCGTAGGAATAGAACCGATACCCCTGTGCGATGGCGTGGGCGTAGGCGGCGCGCATGCGCTCGGTGCCGGCGAACGCGCAGACCAGCATGAACAGGGTCGATTTCGGCAAGTGAAAATTCGTCATCAACAGATCGGCCCCGTGGAAGCGATGGCCAGGGAGAATAAAAATGTCGGTTTCTCCAACGAACGGCGTGGTGCCGGAAGCGCCTGATGCCGCCTCCAACAAACGCAGGCTGGTAGTGCCGACCGCCACGATGCGTCGCCCCTCCGCCCGTGCGGCATTGAGACGCGCGGCCGTCTCGACGGTGATCTCGCCGCGCTCAGCGTGGATGTGGTGGTCAGCCACGTTCTCGCTGCGCATGGGAAGAAACGTGCCGGCGCCGACATGTAGCGTCAGCGTCGCACGCGCGATGCCGGCGGCATCCAGGCTTTCCAGCAAGGCGTTCGTAAAATGCAACCCTGCTGTGGGGGCCGCCACTGCGCCGTCGGTGCGGGCGAACACGGTCTGGTAGTCC
>JAYTHH010000422.1:0-2953 GCA_043732745.1 Rhodospirillales bacterium | reverse complement strand
CTAACAGGCGGCCGATGCCTGGGCGGGCAAACACCGTTTCGGTCACCACGGCGCCGCCGATCAGCATTGCGAACTGAATGCCGAGCAAGGTCAGCGGTGCGATCATTGCGTTGCGCATAGCGTGCTTTGCCACGATCAGGAAGTTCGAAAGTCCCTTGGCACGCGCTGTGCGAATGTAATCCTGGGCCATCGCCTCGATGATGCTGTTGCGGATCAGTCGGGCAAGGCCTCCGGCGATGAACAGGCCCAGTGAGATGCTCGGCAGCACCAGTGCGGCGAACCCCGTCCCCAGCACCGGCACCCAGCCCAACTGTGTTGCAAACACCTGGATCAGGATCATCGCGATCCAGAAGCTCGGCAGCGACAATCCCCCCACCGCGAGGGTCATGCACAGCGTGTCGATCCATCCGTGTGGGCGAACGCCGGAGATCATGCCCAGCAGCAAGCCCAACACAACGCCCACCACAAGTCCGCCGTAGGCCAGCTCCAGAGTGTAGGGGAATTCGGCCTGGATCAGGCCGGCGACCGGTTGGCGGCTGCGAAAGCTATCGCCGAAGTCGCCTTGGGCGGCATTGGCGAGAAAGCTGGCATATTGCAGCACCAATGGCCGATCAAGGCCCAACTTGGCGCGCGCCGCCTCCATCGCCGCATCGCTCACCGGGGTCCCCTGCAGCATCAGCAGCACGGGATCGCCGGGTACAAGGCGCATCGCGCCGAACACGATCGTCCAGGTGATCAGCAGCGTCGGGATCACGCCGACCAGGCGGCCCAGGATGGCGCGTCCGCTCATGCGCACATCTCTCGGCGACAGCGGCTGGAAATCATCGTGCCATCCGAACTGGTGAAGGCAGGTAGCATCGGGCAGCACCAGCACGGCCACAAGCCACTTTTGCGATTGCGCTCCATCAGTCAGGCCCGCAAGCTCTGGCATCCGGAACGAGGAAGACCGACATGGCTCGTACGACGCAGCGCATTTCACGTCGCGCCACGATGGCCGGCCTGCTAGCCAGCCCCATGATCAACCGGGGCGCCAGCGCCCAGGCTCCCCTCACCGTCACCTGGGGCGAGGACGACGCGACCCCGCGAACCTACGATCCGCGGATGACGAGCTCGCGCCACGAATATCAAGTGGTCGCGCAGATGTTCGACAAGCTGATCTCGTCGGATGGCTCCAATAAATTGTTCCCGGGCCTGGCCACCGCCTGGGAGGCCGCCCCAGACGGCCGCAGCGTGACGTTAAAATTGCGCACCGATGTGGGCTTTCACGATGGCACACCCTTCGACGCGGAGGCTATGAAGTTTACCTTCGACACGATCGCCGACCCCAAGACCGCCAGCGAAGGCGCCGTCACCCAGCTCGGCCCCTACGATGGCTGCAAGGTGATCGACAGCCATACCATCCGGGTGGACTAAAAGCAGCCCTTCGGGGACGCCATCGCCAGCTTCGCCGAGGGCACGCTGGCGCCGGTGTCGCCCACCGCAGTGAAACGCATGGGCAACCAAGACTTTGCCCGCGCGCCCATAGGCTGCGGCCCGTTCAAATTCGTCTCCTGGGAACAGGGCCGCCAGGTCGTCATGGAGCGGTTCGACAAATACAACTGGGCGCCGCCGTTCAACACGGGCAAGGGCGGCTCCAAGGTCCAGCGGATCGTCAACCGCTTCATCCCCGACGCCTCGACACGTGTGGCAGCGCTTGAGGCCGGCGAGATCGACGTCTCCGACGCAACGCCGATCCTGGACATGAAGCGGCTGAAGGATACCAAAGGCTACACTACCATGATCGGCAACGCGGCTGGCATACCGTTTGGCCTGGAGCTGAACGGCAGCCGCGGCATCTTTTCCGAAATCTCCGTTCGTCGCGCCTTGGCGATGGCGATCGATCGCCCTGCACTGTGCGACAACATCTTCTTCGGGCTAATCGATCCTGCCTACGGGCCGCTGTCGGCGGAAACACCGGGCTATTGGAAGGGTGTCGAGGCCTATTACAAACCCGACGCAAAGGCGGCGATGACACTGCTGGACCAGGCCGGATGGAAGCCAGGCCCTTACGGCATTCGCGTGAAGGATGGCAAGCGCCTTTCCGGCTTCTACGTTGCGCCAGCACCGCTCGAGCCGGATACAGCCATCGAGATCCAGGCCGTGGCGAAGCGCGTGGGCATCGAGCTCAAGGTCGAGACCATCACCTTTGCCCGCAATCAGCAGTTGGTGTTTGACAACGCGTTCGACGCCTTGCCGGTGCGATGGATCTAGGCCGATCCGATGTGCCTGGAAAACCTGTTTGCCAGCGTCAATATCCCAAGTGCCAGCCGCTACAAGTTCAACTGGATGCAACTCAAGGACGCGAAGCTCGATGCACTGTTCGACGACGGCCGCGCGGTGAGCGACCAGGCCAAGCGCGATGCCGTCTACGCCGAGGCGCAGAGAATCATCATGGACAGCGCCCTTTGGCTGCCGATCCACAACCAGGTGCAGACGACCGCTACACGCGCATCGAAGAAGGGCTACCACTTCGCCCGCACAAGCTGGGTGGCCCTGTTCTACGACGTGACGACGGCCTGAGAGGCCCGCGTGCATTATCTCACCGGATACACCGACCACTGGGGCGTGAAGGTGGGCGGCACGATCCGCTTCATGGTGTCGAGCACAGGCGACACCGCCTTCAACCTGCGTTTCGTCCGCCATCTCTGCGCCGATCCTAATCCGGCTGGCCCAGGCTACGCCGAACAGGCGGTCACGACCCCGCTCGACGGCACGCGCCCAGGTCTCGAGCAGCAGGCCTTCCTCGGAAGCTTCGCCCACGCCCGGTTACCGATCGATCCCCGAGACGGCATTCGGCTGCAGGCAACCATCTGGCCGACCACGCCGCGCAAGGGCGAGCAGGGCGTCCTGGCCATCCAAATCGGCACCTGGCAGCTTTCACTGGCAATCGGCGCTGGCGGCGGCACGATGGCCG
>JAYTHH010000421.1:0-2955 GCA_043732745.1 Rhodospirillales bacterium | reverse complement strand
GCACAATGCGTACGCAGATCCGCGACACCACCCATGCCGCTACCTGCCTGGGCTTTGGCCCTCGCTTCCAGCATTCCACCGGCCAGGCCTACAAGGGTGGCCCCAACACCGGCGTATTCCTGCAGATCACCTGCGACGATCAGCTGACACTGGAGATACCCGGCCAGGCCACAAGTTTCGGCGCGGTCAAGGCAGCCCAGGCGGCAGGTGATCTCGCCACGCTCGTGGCACGCGGGCGGCGGGTGTTGCGGGTGCATCTGACGCATGTCGGCACAGGCCTTGCAGAGCTTGGCCACGCGGTGGACGCGGCTCTGCAAGGCACCAAGGAGCAATGACAATGCAGATCGGCATGATCGGTATCGGCCGCATGGGCGGCAATATGGCGCATCGACTGATAAAGGCCGGCCACAGCTGCGTGGTGTTCGACCAGCAGGCCAAGGCGCGCGACCCGCTCGGTGCCGAAGGCGCCGGCGTTGCGGCCTCGCTCGCGGACATGGTCACGCAGCTGACTGATCGTCCTCGCGTTGTTTGGCTGATGTTGCCGGAAGGCAAGGTGACCGAGCAAACGGTGGCACAGCTCGGCGATCTGCTGGAACAGGGCGACATCATCATCGACGGCGGCAACTCCTTCTACAAGGACGACATTCGCCGTGCGCGGACCCTGGCCGCCAAGGGCATCGTCTATATCGACTGCGGCACCTCCGGCGGTGTCTGGGGTCTGTCGCGCGGCTATTGCATGATGATCGGTGGGCCGGAGCCGGTGGTGCGGCATCTGGACCCGATCTTTGCGTCCCTCGCACCGGGCCTGGGCGACATTGCCCGCACACCAGGCCGGGACAACGCCGTGAAGCAGGCCGAGCGCGGCTATATCCATGCCGGGCCGGCCGGGGCCGGTCATTTCGTCAAGATGATCCATAACGGCATCGAATACGGCATGATGCAGGCCTACGCGGAAGGCTTCGACATCCTGCGCAACAAGAGCTCGAAGGACCTGCCCGAGGACGAGCAGTTCACGCTCAACCTGCCCGACATCGCCGAGGTCTGGCGCCGCGGCAGTGTCGTCTCGTCCTGGCTGCTCGATCTCAGCGCGGCCGCCTTGCTGCGCGACCCTGACCTGGCTGCGTTCTCCGGCTACGTGCAGGATTCTGGCGAAGGCCGTTGGACAGTGGAAGCCGCCATCGAGGAGGCAGTGCCGGCCGGCGTGCTGACCACGGCGTTGTATGCCAGGTTCGGCTCGCGCCGTGAGAACGGCTTCGGCGACAAGTTGCTGTCGGCGATGCGGTTCGGCTTCGGCGGACATGTCGAAGGTATGGAGTCGACCGACCCGAAGCCGGGCCCAGCGCAACCCACGCTCAGTTAGCGTCATGGCCCGCCCAGCCGGCCCGCCTTGTCATACCAGCCAGCGTTGATGCTGAGCGCGCGGCGATGACGTACAGCCTGATTGTCTCCGCCAAGATGAACGACATCGACCGACAGGCTTGGCTCGCCGACGGGTTGTCCCGAATTGCCGAGAATTCCGCACATTGGATCGTCGAGCTTCTGCCGTGGAATTGGAAGCGACCTGAAGCAATGGATTGCGACGCAACCCGATTATGGCTGTGTGCATCGCAACCGCCTGACGTCCGTGGTGCCCGCCGGGTGCTTACTTACCAGCGGCGGGATGTGCCACGTTGCACCGTCACCTCCGCTGCGAAATTGGCTCACATATCCACCTTGCCAGGAATTAGATCGGGGTCTTCTTGAAAGCGAGCTTCCGCAAATTTCTGAGCGCCATGGGGGAAACCTTCTGGCTGCTGCCCGCGGCTATCGTGGCGCTTGCGATAGCGCTCGCGCTCGGCTTGGTTGCCCTGGACAAGAGCGGTCTGGTGCCGGATTGGCTGGTCAATAGCCCTTGGCTCTACAGCGGTGGCGGCATGGGCGCGCGCACCTTGTTGGGCGCCATCGCTTCATCGACCATCGGCGTGGCCGGCACCGTGTTTTCAATCACCATCGCCGCCCTGTCGCTCGCAGCCGGCCAGATGGGGCCGCGGCTGCTGCGCAATTTTGCCCGCGACCGAGGCAATCAGTTCACGCTCGGTGCTCTGCTCGGCACCTTCTCATACTCGCTCACATGGTCCTGCGTAGCGTGCGCACGGAGCAAGAGGGCGTCTTCACGCCGCACCTGTCGCTTAGCATCGCCATCCTGCTGGCTTTCTTGTGCGTGAGCGTCCTTGTGTATTTCGTCGGCCACATGGCCAGGCGGATCAGCGTCGAGACGGTCATCGACCTGGTCAGCCAAGAGATGCAGGCGACCATGATCACGCTCACCTCGACCGAGACGCAAAACACGGCACCGCCGCAGGTATTCTGGCACGGCGGCGTGGCGGTCCTGTCCGATGACTCTGGCTACCTCCAGGAACTTGACTGCGAAGGCCTGGCAGATTGGGCGGCCGAACACGGGACCGCGCTGCATCTGCTGATACGGGCTGGCAACTATGTCTACCCTGGTGCCACGGTCGCCATCGCCACCTCGGAGATCGAAGGCGCGCAGGAGGCGGTCCGCAACGCCACCGCGCTGGGGCCAGTCCAAACCGCGTCGGCCGACCCTGAGTTCATCGTGGGCCGTTGGTCGAGGTGGCGGTCCGGGCGTTGTCACCGGGAATCAACGATCCCCAGACGGCCCAGGCGGTGCTTGACCGCCTGGGATCCACTCTGTGCGACTTGGCGCCCAGGCAATTGCCGACCGGCGTCTTCATGCGTGATGGGCGGGTGGCGCTGGTCGTCCCTGTTGTGGACTACGGCAATTCAACCGACACGATGTTCGGGTTGATCCGCCAGAACGCCACCCGCAGTGCCGCTGTACTCAAACACATTCTGGACGTGCTGACAGCGGTGATCGGATGCGAGCGCGATCCTGGGCGTGCGGCAGCACTCCGCTATCATGCCTGCCTGGTCCTTGCGGACGCCGAACGCAGT
>JAYTHH010000420.1:0-9792 GCA_043732745.1 Rhodospirillales bacterium | reverse complement strand
ACGGTTGCTGGAAAGCCGGGGCCGATTGTGCAGCACCGGGGCATCCTGGGGCCTGGGGCCGGTGGTGGCCTCCGGTAGCGGCAACCTGTAGCAGCGCTCCGAAAATACCAGAGGCCAAACTATTGAACTCATGAGGCAATATTGGCCTGTTTAGCTCTGGCGTCCCCGGCATGAGGGTTGAGCCCCCGACAGTTCTCGGAAAAGCCCTCCGACAGGAAATCCGGCCGCTTGTAGAAGCCGCCAAGCCAGCTCGCGAGCAGGCACAACTCCTCCAGGCGCAAGACCTCATCGAGCGTGCCGGGCGGAAAGCGGATGCGAAACGCCTCGGCGGTGATGCGCATCACCGTCTCCACATCCTCGATCGCCAGGCCACAATCGGTCTCAAGCACCGCGTTACGGACAAGCTTCGCTTTATCCACTTCGTATCGATCGCGAATGAGCTTCACGATCCAGCGGAACAGATGCATCCAATTCTTCACGTCGTCGATCGGCGGGATCATTACATCGCCCGAAAAGCTGTGCCTCATTGAAACAACCATTTGATCCGAAAAAGTAAACGTTGCCAGCATATTTCGCGTCGACGTTCATTCATTATTGACCTAATGCAGGTCAAATGGCCGCAGCAGGAGGGCCCGGATGGATCTCGCGTTGAACGACATCGAAGCAGCAATCGGCCGTGGCGTGCGCGCCGAAATAGGGGAAATGTTCGCCGATCTGCGCCGTTTCGTGGATCGACGGATCGCTGAACTCAGCGCCGAGGTGCATGCCACGGTGCAGCTGGTGGATTTCAGCGAAGCCAACCTCTCCGGCCAGCTCGCCCGCATCCATGAACAGATCGCCTCTCTCGTCGCCGCCCCTAGCCAGGCGGCCCGCAACAGCGGCCTGGAGCTGGAAGCCGTGGTGCAGGTGACGGAGGAAGCCGCAAACCGGATCATGGAAGCGGCTGAAGCGATCGATACCTGGGTGCACGAGGGCAAGGCCAACCCGGCCGGGCTGTCATCGGTGTCGGAAAAGATCTCCGCGATCTTTGAGGCCTGCAGCTTCCAGGACCTTACCAGCCAACGCATTCGCCGCGCGATCGAGCATCTTCAGCACGTGGAATCGATGCTCGACAACATGATCCCGGACAGCACGGTGACCTCGGCGGCGCCATCCGCAAAGGCCCAAAAAGGCATGGTAAGCGTCAATGCCGACGCCACCGCTAACCCCGATATGGGTCAGGCGGCGATCGACCGGCTGTTGGATTTCTAGCCAGCCATGGTCGTAATGGCTACATCGTCTTCCCATGACAATGCTTAAACTTCTTCCCGCTTCCGCAAGGACACGCCGCATTGCGAGCCGTGTTACCCCAGGTCGAGGGGTCGTTCGGGTCGGCGCCGGTATCGCGGTTGTCGACCGCGGTCTCGGCCATGCCATAGCCGGCGATGGTCGGCTCGCCGCTGGTCACCAATGGCTGGGGATGGCTTTCGATCATTGGGCCGGAGGGCTGCGGCGCGAAAGTTTCGGCAGAGGGTTCCGGGCCTATCTCCACGCGGGACAGCATCACCGTCACGCGCTCCTTTAACTCGTCCAGCAGCCCGTTGAACAGCGCGAACGCCTCGGTCTTGTATTCGTTCAGCGGGTCGCGCTGGCCATAGGCGCGCAGGCCGATGCCCTGGCGCAAATGGTCCAGTGCCAGTAGATGTTCTTTCCACACCTGGTCGAGGATCTGCAGCAGCAGGTTCTTTTCGATGTAGCGCATCAGATCCGGGCCGATATTGGCAGCCTTCGCCGCCATATACTGGTCGGACGCCTTCTGCACACGCTCCTGGATGCCGGCCTCGTCGATGCCTTCCTCGCGCGCCCATTCCTCGATCGGCAGATCCAGGTTCAATACGCGCTTCACATCCTCGGCCAAAGCAGCGGATTCCCACTGCTCAGAATAGGCCTTGGCGGGAATTCGAGCCATCACAATGCTGGCAATGATTTCCTCGCGCATGTCGGCCACGGTCTCGACCACGTCTGTCGCGCGCATGTATTCGCGGCGCTGGGCATAGACCTCGCGGCGCTGTGCGTTCATCACGTCGTCGTATTTCAGCACATTCTTGCGCATGTCGAAGTTGCGCGCCTCGACCTTCTTCTGGGCCTTTTCCAGCGCCTTGTTGATCCAGGGGTGAACGATTGCCTCGCCTTCCTTCAGGCCCAGCTTGGTCAGCATGCCGCCCATGCGGTCTGAGCCGAAGATGCGCATCAGGTCGTCTTCCAGCGACAGGAAGAAGCGGGACGCGCCGGGGTCGCCCTGGCGGCCGGAGCGGCCGCGCAGCTGGTTGTCGATGCGGCGGCTTTCGTGGCGCTCGGTGCCGATGACGAACAGGCCGCCGGCGGCTTTTACGACGATATGGTTGGCGGCGATTTCGGCGCGGATGGCATCGGCGCGGGCGGTGGCGGCGTCGGGGTCGTTGATGCCTTCGAGCTCGATCTTGAGGCGCATATCGAGGTTGCCGCCGAGTTTGATGTCGGTGCCGCGGCCGGCCATGTTGGTGGCGATGGTGACGGCACCGGGGGCGCCGGCCTGGCTGACGATCATTGCCTCCTGCTCGTGGAAGCGGGCGTTGAGCACGGCGTGCGGGACACCTTTGGTCTTCAGAAGTTCGCTGATGACCTCGCTTTTTTCGATGCTGGTGGTGCCGACCAGCACCGGCTGGCCGCGGCCACGCGCCTCGTCGATCAAGGTGGCGACGGCATCGTATTTCTCGGCGGCGGAGCGGTAGACCTCGTCGTCGCTGTCCTTGCGGATGACATCGACGTTGGTGGGGATCTCGACCACTTCCAGCTTGTAGATCTCGGCGAATTCGTCGGCCTCGGTCAGCGCCGTGCCGGTCATGCCGGAGAGTTTGGGATAGAGCCTGAAATAGTTTTGGAAGGTGATGGAGGCCATCGTCTGGTTCTCAGGCTGAACGGTGACGAATTCCTTCGCCTCCAGCGCCTGGTGCAGTCCATCGGAGTAGCGGCGGCCTTCCATCATGCGGCCGGTGAACTCGTCGATGATCACCACCTTGTCCTGGCGGTTGATGTAGTCCACGTCGCGAGCGAACAGCGTGTGGGCGCGCAGGCTCTGCTGGACGTGGTGGACGACGGTGATGTTGTAGATGTCGTAGAGGTTGCCCTCGGTGATGATGCCGGCTTCGCGGAGCATGTCTTCCACGCGCTCGCTGCCCATCTCCGTCATGGAGACGGTGCGGGCCTTTTCGTCTTTTTCGTAGGTGGTGGGGTCTTTGATCAGGTCCACCACGACGGCGTTGACGGTGCGGTAGAGGTCCGACGAGTCTTCGGCGGGGCCAGAGATGATGAGTGGAGTGCGGGCCTCGTCGATCAGGATGCTGTCGACCTCGTCCACGATCGCGTAAGAAAAATCGCGCTGGGTCATGTCTTCCAGGCGGTATTTCATGTTGTCGCGCAGGTAGTCGAAGCCGAATTCGTTGTTGGTGCCATAGGTGATGTCGGCGTTGTAGGCGTCGCGGCGCTGTTCGTCGTCCAGGCCATGCACGATGACGCCGGTGGACAGGCCGAGATAGCCGTAAAGCTCGCCCATCCATTCGGCGTCGCGTCGTGCCAGGTAGTCGTTCACGGTCACCACATGCACGCCGCCGCCGGACAGTGCGTTGAGGTAGCACGGCAGGGTGGCGACGAGGGTCTTGCCCTCGCCGGTTTTCATTTCGGCGATCTTGCCGTCATGCAGGACCATGCCGCCGATCAACTGCACGTCGAAATGCCGCATTGCCAACGCGCGCGTCGCTGCCTCACGCACCGTGGCGAACGCCTCCGGCAGCAGCGCATCCAGCGTCTCGCCGGCAGCGAAGCGGGCCCGCAGCGCCGGGGTCTGGGCACGCAGCGCGTCGTCCGACAGCGCCTTCATGGCCGGCTCCAGCGCATTGATCTGCGGAACCCGCTTCTGATACGCCTTCAGCGAGCGATCATTTGCGGTGCCGAACATGGCGCGGGCGATGCTTGCGAACATAAGGTGCCTTCAGATAGTCATGGGTGTGAGATAGGACCCGGCAACCCCCGGGTCAATTACACGGCTGATGGTCTCTGCCATGTGGCAGCCCCGTTCTTGTGGTGCCGCACCCCATCAGCCATATTCCCGCAACTTTCAAAGGGACCAAAATGCGGCTTTCACGCACTGCCGTGGCACTTGTCACGATCGCCAGCCTTTCCCCCGTCATTCGTCCCGCCCACGCCCAGAGCGCCCCTGCGCCCACGGCCGCTCCTGCTGCCCCGGCACGCCCGGCTGACCCGGTGCTGGCGCGTGTCAACGGCGCCGATATCCGCATGTCGGACCTGTCGGTGCTGGCGCAGAACCTGCCGGAAGAGGCCCGCCAACTGCCGCCTGCCCAGCTCTACCCGCAGCTCCTCGATCAGGCGATCGACGGCAAGGCCCTGGTGGCGTTGGCCAAAAAGGAAAAACTGGACACCAACCCAGACGTGGCGCGCGCCATGAATCTGGCCGCCGAGCGCACCCTGCAATCGGCCCTGGTGTCTCGTGAAGTTGGCCCATCCGTCGAGGAAGCCAAGATTCGCGCCCGCTACGACAAGGACATCGCGGGCAAGCCGGGCGAGGAAGAGGTCCATGCACGCCACATTCTTGTTCCCTCCGAGGAACAGGCAAAAAAGCTGATCGCCGAGTTGAAGGCGGGTGGCGACTTTGCGGCGCTGGCCAAGGCCAATTCCACCGATCCCGGCGCAGCCTCGGGCGGCGACCTCGGCTTTTTCAAGGCGACTGATATGCTGCCAGAATTCTCGACGGCGGCGTTCGCCCTGAAGCCGGGCCAGTTCAGCGACACCCCAGTGCAGACCCGTTATGGCTGGCACATCATCAAGGTCGAGGAACGCCGCAACGCGGCCGCCCCTACCTACGAGCAGGCGCATGACGAGCTGCGCCAGGCGATGATCTCCGAGGGGATCACCAAGCTGCTGGCCGGCGCCCGCACCCAGGTGAAGGTGGAGCGATACAATCCGGACGGCTCCCCGATGAAGGCCACAGACGGCGCCAAACCGCCATCCGCCGCTGCTGCTCCGCCCGCCAAGCCGGCCGTCAAGAAGTAGGCTTTGTTTTATCAGCCGTTTTTCCACCTGAATTGAGAACGGTTCAGGGGGGCGGCTTTAGGAAAACGCGTTTATGGCCATTCCCGTCTCGCCCCTCGCGGTGGCGTTGCCACCGCTTCCGGCCATCGCCGGCGTTCGCTTCGGCGCCGCCGAAGCCGGTATCCGCTACAAAGGGCGAACGGATCTGGTCATGGCGGCGTTTACGGCCGGCACCACCGCAGCCGGGGTGTTCACCCGCAATCTATGTCCTGGCGCACCGGTGGACTGGTGCCGTCTGGCGCTTGCCAGCGGCAAGGCACGTGGGCTGGTCGTCAATGCCGGCAACGCCAACGTGTTCACCGGCAAGAAGGGCGCGGATGCCGCGAAGGCCACCGCCACGGCCGCCGGCAAACTGCTGGGCGTGCCGGCGAAGCAGGTCTTTGTCGCGTCCACCGGGGTGATCGGCGAGCAGTTGCCGGTCGATCGCCTCACCGCCGCCCTGCCCGCGTTGTCCGAGCACCTCACCGAGACCGGCTGGGAAGCCGCCGCCCGTGGCATCATGACCACCGACACGTTCCCCAAGGCGTCCACCCGCACGGCCGAGATCGCGGGTGAGACCGTCAGCATCACCGGCATCGCCAAGGGCAGCGGCATGATTGCGCCGGATATGGCCACGATGCTGTGCTTCATTGCCACCGACGCCAAAATCCCCGCCCCTGCCTTGCAGCGCCTGCTGTCGCGCGGTGTCGACCGCAGCTTCAACTGCACCACGGTTGACAGCGATACCTCCACCTCGGACACTGTTCTGCTGTTCGCCACCGGCCAGGCACACCACGCCCAGGTCGATGACGGAGGTGGCGCCATTCTGGCGGATTTCGCGGCCAAGCTGGACGAGATCCTGCTCGACCTCGCCTTGCAGGTGGTGCGTGACGGCGAGGGCGCCCAGAAACTGGTGCGCATCGACGTCACCGGTGCCGTGTCGGCCAAATCCGCCAAACGCGTGGCTATGGCCATCGCCAACTCGCCGTTGGTGAAAACCGCCATCGCCGGCGAAGATGCCAACTGGGGCCGCATCGTGATGGCCGTGGGCAAGGCCGGCGAGCCCGCCAATCGCGACACATTGTCGGTCGGTGTCGGCGGCACCTGGATGGCGCGTGAAGGCGGCGTGATCCCCGGTTACGACGAGGCACCTGTCGTGGCCCACATGAAGGGCCGCGAAATCGAGATTGCCGTCGATCTTGGGCTGAAGAACGGCCGCGCCACGGTTTGGACGTGTGATCTCACGCATGGCTACATCGACATCAACGGGTCGTATCGGTCCTGATTGGCGCAAACGGGGGGTGGGTGACATCCACCGTCCCGCCCGGGGATGAAGGACTTCATCACCCTACGAAGGCTCTTGCGGAGCTTGGTGGTTCGGGGCACTTCATCCTGATGGATCGCCCGCCCTTTACGCTGCTTGCCACCGAACGCCTGGCGCTCCGCCCGTGGCAGGCCAGCGACGCCGCTTCGCTGCACCGGCTGCTGAACGACTGGGAGGTGATCCGCACCCTCGCCGTTGTGCCGTTCCCGTATTCGCGGAAACTCGCCGACGAATGGGTGGCGTCCGGTGCCACGCATCTGGCTGATGGCTCCGCCTATCAGCTTGCCATCACCGGCACCGAGGCCGGCACCGAGCTGCTGATCGGCGGCATCGGCCTGCGGTTGAACACCACCACCCATACCGGCGAGCTCGGCTACTGGGTCGGTCGGGCCTATTGGGGCCATGGCGTGGCGAGCGAGGCCGCGGGACGGCTGGCGCGCTGGGCCTTGGCCAATCTCGACATCGACCGCATCGAGGCCAGCGTCGCCACCGACAATACCGGCTCCATCGCCGTGCTTCGCAAGATAGGCTGCCGGCAGATCGGCGAGGGCATGAAGATGTCGGTGGCGCATGGCGCCGAGCGCAAAGTGCTGATCTTCGAGGCCAGTCGCGCCGATCTGTTCGGCGATCATGGCAGGCAGGGTGACGCGGAAGTGAAGGAAACCGGGCCTAAAAAAATCGTGCTGGTGTCCGCCGTGGCGTTGATCGACGCCGACACCCGCATCCTGCTGGCGCGGCGGCCGGAGGGGAAGTCCATGGCCGGGCTCTGGGAATTTCCCGGCGGCAAGGTGGAACCGGGGGAGACGCCGGAAGCCGCGCTGATCCGTGAACTGCGTGAAGAACTCGGCATCGACGTCGCCAGCAACTGCCTGGCACCGTTCACCTTCGCCAGCCACGAATACGAGAAATTCCACCTGCTCATGCCGCTTTTCCTGTGCCGTCGCTGGAAAGGCATCCCCACGGCGAAGGAGGGCCAAACCTTGGCCTGGGTCAGCCCCGCCAAGCTGACCGAGTACAAGATGCCCGAAGCCGACCGCCCCCTGGTGCCATTGCTGCGCGATTTCCTGTAGCTCGGCCATTGCACGACCGCCGACAACCCGATCGGAATTTTTGATGCAAAATCCTACCGCGTGCCTGCTTGTGATCGGCAACGAAGTGCTCTCGGGCCGGACCCAGGACGCCAACATCAACTTCATCGCCAAGGGCCTCGGCGCCATCGGCATCCCGTTGCGCGAGGTGCGGGTCATCCCGGACATCTCGGAAACGATCATCGGCACCGTGAACGAGGTCCGTGCGCGCTACGACCACGTGTTCACCACCGGCGGCATCGGGCCGACGCATGACGACATCACCAGCGAATGCATCGCCCAGGCGTTCGGCGTGCCGTGGGAGGCGCATCCCGATGCATGGGCCGTCATGTCCGCCCACTACGCCAAAATGCCCGACGGCATCGCCGCCTTCAATCCGGCGCGCCAGCGCATGGCCACGATGCCGCGCGGCGCGACACTGATCCAGAACGCCATCTCCATCGCGCCCGGCTTCAGCATCGGCAACGTGCACGTGATGGCCGGCGTGCCGCGCATCATGCAGGCGATGTTCGCAACCCTGGCGCCCACCCTGGCCGGCGGGCCGCCCATCGTGTCGCGGGCCGTGCACACCACCGGCGCCGCCGAGGGTACCATCGCCGAAGGCCTTTCGGCCATCCAGGCGCGCTTTCCGGAACTCGATGTCGGCAGCTACCCGTATTACCGCGCCGGCGGCCAGGGCGTGGCCATCGTGGCCAAAGGCAACGACGCCGCCTTGGCCGAAGCTGCCATCGTCGAGGTCACCAACCTGTTCGTATCGCTCGGCGCCGTGCCGATACCCGGCGAGCCCGCTTTGTAATATCAGTCCGCGTTGATGCTGACTTTTGCAGCATCAACGCGGACTGGTCAGCCTGGACATGACGAAGGCCAAAACGTTGACGATCGCCACGCCCATTCCTTCGGCAACGAGGCTGCAGGCAATACTTGCCATGGGAGTTTCGATCGGCACTCGGTTCGGCATCGATTGAAGGGCGATGTCGACAACCTGAACCCCTGTCGTGACGCGCGTGAGCAGGATCAGGCGCGTAAAGTCAGCGGATACTGAAGCATGATCCGTCTGGATACCAGTCAGCGCGGCATTTTTAGTGAAACACTTACCTTCACCACCAGCGGCAGCAACGCCGGCGGTTTCAGCGGGACCATTCGCGGGGGGGGGTGCGCGGGTCGAGCGCGTACGGGTCCGGGTCCGGGTCCGGGAGAGGTGATGGCCGCCTAAAGCATTGGGGGGAAGCACCCAAACGCATCATGATCTTGCGGGCCACACAGCCCTGTGGGTTCCCAAGGGCACGCTGGGCCGATCCCAGCGTGTGGGCGTTTCGGACAGGATGGCGCTGTGACGGATAGCCTGCATGTCGCCGAATCCGCTTGGCGCGGTGTCCAGCAGATCGGCGATGTCGGCCGCCGTCTGGTCGGGTGCGGCAAGGCCATCGGCGAGCCGGCCGAGGTTGCGGAGCCAATGCCCGGTGCGCACCAACGACACCTCGACATGCCAAGTGCCGCCTTCGGTGGCACGGCGGTGCAAGGCGGCCATGATGCCGGTGGCGAGCAGGTAGCCGGTGGCGTGGTCCAGCGCCTGGGCCGGAAGCGCCTGGGGTGTGGCGGCGCCGGCGGCTTCGGCCTCGGCAACGTTGAAGCCGCTGGCGGTCTGCACCAGGCTGTCGAAGCCGCGGCGTGCGGACCAGGGGCCGGCGGGGCCGTAGGCGGAGAGCGCGGCGTGCACGATCCCTGGGCGTAGGGCTGTGGTTTCAACAGGCGAGAAGCCTTGGCTTGCGATGGCGCCGGGCCGGTAGCCCTGCACGAAGACATCGGCGCCGCGGATGAGATCGGCCAGTGTCGCTCGGCCCTGGCTGGATTTCAGGTCGAGCTGGGCGGAGAGTTTGCCGCGTGCAAGGTCGGCCACCACGTCTGACGGCAGTCCGGGACCGGTGATGTTGAGCACGTCGGCACCGTGCGCCGCCAGGGTGCGGCCGGCGAGCGGCCCGGCGATGACGCGGACCAGCTCCAGCACGCTGATACCACCGAGCGGGCGAGCAGACTCTGGCAAGGGTTCGGGCGGGGCGTCGCCGATGCGGGTGATGGAGATCAATTTTTGGGTGCGCGTGGCCTGGCCCTGGAGATGCGCGTCCCATTCGGCGAAACTGCGGAGCGCGGTAACGGCGCATCCGGCGGCCGCCGAAGCGGTCTCGAAGTCGACCGCGTTCCAGTGGCGCAGGGCTGCCGAAACGGCGTCCGGGTCGGGCGCGCAATCGAGCAGGCGCAGCACGCCTTCGCGGTGATGGG
>JAYTHH010000419.1:0-2968 GCA_043732745.1 Rhodospirillales bacterium | reverse complement strand
ACCAAAGGTTTCGTCGAGCGTAGCTCGATGGAATGGTCAGCGGAGGGCAATCCATCGGACAGCAGTCGAAACCCCGACACAAAAGTGCGCAGCCTCTTCCCGACGGCTCATACCTGAGCGAACCGCGGCGACAACCCGCTCACGCAAGTCAATCGAATAAGGACGACCCATAGATGCTGGCCTCCACTCCAGCCAGCATCTTGAGTCAGAAATTCAGCCGCGCCGGAATCCCAAAACGATTCAACTTAATACGATAAGGCTCTAATTCTACGACGCGATGAGCTTCGTGCGGGCGCTTCCGGTAGACCAGTTGATGCGGCCTGGCGTGTGACAGATCGGGCAGACAGGCATCCAAGCGGCATGCACAGTGCCGCAGGCATCGCAGCGCCAGCCGGGATCGGCTTCGGCTGAAATGGCCAGGCGCAAAGCATCACTGCGAGCCATCGGCACACTGACATCGCTTTTATCGGCGGCATCAATAGCGCCAAACAGCTTGTAAAGCCGCTGCTGGTTAAGGCCGACGTTGCGCGCGGCTTCGGCGAGGCGGCGCGCAACGCTCACGTCGCCGGCGTCCAGGGCAAGGCGGGACACCAGGAACAGGCTCTCGGGATGGCCCGGATTGGACGCGGCCAGCTTGCCGCCCTCTTTCTGGCGCAGCTTCGGGCCGACAGTCGGAGCCAAGGCAAGCGTGGCGATATCTGGATGCGGATTGCGATTCCAGGCGTCACGAAGCGTCGACTGTGCGCGGGATTCGCGGCCAGATTCACGCAGTTTGGTGGCATAGACCAACACGGCCGGCACGAAATCCGGGCTGTCCTTCAAGGCGCGGGCGGCCATGCGGATAGCTCGTTCCACATTGGGCTCGGACTGCGCAGCAGCCACGGCGAAGGCTGATTTAGGCGAGTCCGGCCCCGCGAGGACCAGCGCTTGCTGCCAGTTGCCGGTGCGCACCGCAAGTTCAGAGCGTTCGCTGCGCAGCCAATTGTTGCCGGGGGCCATCGCTTCGGCGCGCCGAGATAGGGCGGCGGCTTCGGCCCAGTCGTTGCGGGACATCGCCTGACGGATCAGCCCGCGCAAGCCCAGGAAGCCGGCATCCTCGCGTTCGGACAGAAGTCGAAAAAGGATCGCAGCCTCTTCCTCGTGTCCGGCAAGACGCGCGGCTTCGGCGGCGTGCAGCAGGGTCTGGGCGGTGTCACCCAGCAGGCGACGAGCGCGAGCCGCCTCGGTGCGGGCAGTCGGCGCATCGCCGGCGGCGATGGCCACGAGGGTACGGGTGCTGGCGCGTTCTCCAGACAACCGGCGCCGTCGCGCACGCCATGCGGCGAGCTGGGTGGGCAGATGCAGCATGCCGAAGATCAGGCGCAACAGCACATGCAGCACCAGCACGATCACCACCATCGCCACCATCGCCACCGGCGTTGTGGTCTGGATCGTATATCCGGCGATGGTTGCGCTTACGGTGCCGGACAGGCCGGCTGCCCACCAGGCGAGCGCGATCGTGGCCGCGACAACGACCACGATCGTGAGAATGCGGCGCATCAGGATTTCGTAGCCATGGCAGCCAGCGCGGCCCGAGCATCGAGCAGCGCCTGCGCTTCACGCTTCCACTGCGCCATGGCGGCGGCGGCGGCCGGGTCCAGCGGCCCAAGCGCCACAACCGCACCGGCAAGATCGCCCGCATCCAGTTTGGCGCGGGCAGCGGCGAGCATCACCGCAGCCGGCGCGCCAACCAGCACCTTGTCGCCCTGGCGTACGGTAACGAGCTGCTGGGCCCGGGCCCACATGCGTTCACCGAAACCCTTTCCCTCGCCACCCGGCTGACTGGCCTTCTCGGCAGCGGCCGCAAAGCCGGCGAAAGACTGGCGCAATGCCGGTTCAGTGGGGGGAGCCGCGGCGGCATAGCGCTGCAAGGCCGGGCTCGACTCCGCCATATCGCCGATCGGCTTGCCGGACTCGAGCGACGCGGTGGCGGCACGCAGACGGGTGGTGCGCGCGAGATCCTGCTGCACCTTGCTGTCCAGCGATGCAATTTTGGCATTCAGCTCTCCGCTGGCACCTTCCATAGCTGCTCGCACGTCCTTCGTCACATCCGGCATGACCGGAGCAGGACGGGATTCCAACGTGGTAAGCCGCTGTTCCAGGGCTGAGGTGTCGGGCGCCGCCTTGCCGGCCAGTGCCTTCACCGCAGCCTCCAGCGCCGCAATGCGCGACGTATCCTGCGCCACGGGGGCAGGTCGCTGCTCAAGGGCGGTGACGCGCTGCTGGGCGGATTTCAGTTCGCTTTGAAGGGCCGTGAACTGAGCCGGGTCGGGCATTTTCGACCGCTCATAGAACTGGAAACCCTCGCCGGCTGTGAGTAGCACGATGAAGGCCATCGTCGCGATCCAGAACACATTGCTGGTCCCCTCCGATTTCGACGACGCCGGATTCACCCTGGCATCCGCCGGTGGTTTCGGCGGCAAGGAGACGGCTGACGCCACCGACGAGGCCTGCGGCTTCGGCTGCGACGGAACGGACGCAGGCGGGAACGGCGGCTTCGGCTGCGGCGGGACGGGCGCAGGCGAGAACGGCGGCTTCGGCTGTGGCGGCGCGGGTGCGGCCGACTTTGTCTCGGCTGCTTTGGGCTCAGCCGGCTTCATCGGCTCGGGCTTCACCGGCTCGACCTTCGCCGTGACGGGCGCGCTGATCGTCGCCGGGTGGGCTGGCGGAATCGGTTTCACCACTGGCTCCGCCGGCGTCACCGCGTCCTTCGCCACGACGGGCGGTATCTGCGGTGGCGCGGGCGCACCTTTTTCGGGCGGTTTATCGGCAGGTGTGTTCGTGTCGGTCATGTCAGTAGGGCCACCAGCTCGTCTTGGTTCGGATGGGATGCAACACGGATACGCAGCCACGGCAAGGGGGCCAATGCAGCGGCGGTGGGGGATGAGATCGCAAGCGCCTCCACCCCGCCGAGCTGTCCGGCCCGCTT